>JBAYFD010000039.1:0-10944 GCA_041667365.1 Fibrobacteraceae bacterium
TAAACGCATCTTTTGATCCTTGGCTTTCCCGGGCGGTACGCCGTGTTGTGGACAGTGGCTGGTATATCCGCGGTCCGGAATGTGAAAATTTCGAGCGGGAATTCGCCGCTTTCTGCGGCACGCATCACTGCGTGGGCGTCGCGAACGGACTAGAGGCGCTGACTTTGATTTTCCTCGCATACAAGGAACTCGGACGTCTGCATGACGGCGATGAAGTCCTGGTTCCGGCGGATACGTACATCGCATCCGTGCTTGCAATTTCCGATGCGGGTCTTGTGCCTGTGCTTGTGGACCCGGATGAAAAAACGTTTACGCTTTCATTGAAAGGTGTTTCCTCTGCGATTACTCCGCGCACCCGCGCGATTCTCGCGGTGCACCTTTACGGACGTGTGTGCCCGATGCGCGAACTTTCCGCCTTTGCAAAAGGACATTCCCTGATTCTCGTCGAGGATGCGGCTCAGGCTCACGGAGCTATAAGCGGAGGCATCCGCACGGGCGCGCTCGGCGATGCGGCTGGTTTCAGCTTTTATCCGGCGAAAAATTTAGGAGCGCTCGGCGATGCGGGTGCTGTTACGACATCCGATGAGAAACTTGCGGATATGGTCCGCATCCTTGCCAATTACGGTAGCAAAAAAAAATATGTGAATTTGTATCAAGGGCTGAATTCCCGCCTGGACGAAATTCAGGCGGCGGTGCTCTCCGTGAAACTTCCGAGACTCGCTGCGGATAACGCCCGCCGTGCAAAAATTGCGGCGCGGTATTTCGAGGAAATCCGGAACCCGGCGGTACATTTGCCGGATACCGGAGCTCCCGGGGAACATGTGTGGCACGTCTTTCCTGTGCGCTCGGACATCCGCGATGCATTGCAGGTGCATCTCCGCGAATGCGGAATAGAAACGATCATTCATTATCCGATACCGCCCCATTTGCAGAACGCTTACAGAAATGAATTTCCGGGAGAACGTTTTCCCGTTGCGGAGCGCATTGCGGAAACGGAACTCAGCCTGCCTCTGTACCCTCAGATGACGGATATGGAAATATCTCAGGTGATTCAATACGTAAATTCATTTTCCGGGGCGGGGAAATGAAGCGACTGCGTGTCCGGCGCTTTTCCGCTTCCGATTCCGCTGTGTGGGATGACTTTGTCCGCAATAGGGCGCATGCCCATTTTATGTTTGAACGGGCTTATATGGATTACCATAAAGACCGGTTTCCGGATATGTCTTTCCTCTGCGAATGTGATGAAAAGGTATGCGGGGTATTCCCGGGGACATTATCTAAAGAAAAAATCTGGGCGAGTCATGCGGGCCTTACGTTCGGCGGCTTGCTTTCCGATGGAACGCTAGGAACGGTGGCGACATGTTCTGCCTTTGACCTTCTGAATGAAGCTTTGCGGAATGCCGGTGCGCGCATTGCCCGCTATAAGCCGGTTCCCTGGATTTATTCTTCTTTCCCTGCGGAAGAGGCGTTGTATGCACTGTTTCGCCTGAATGCGGAGCTGGTGTCCCGGCAAATATCGTCCGCGTTTATCCCGGGATCGTTCAGGGCGGAGGAGCGCCGTAGCCGTGGTGCGTCAAAGGCTCTTAAAAGCGGAGCCGGTGTTTCGGAATCGGATGATGTCTCCGCTTTCTGGGATATGCTTGCGGAATGTCTCGCTGAACGTCATTCCGTGATGCCCGTGCATTCTAAAGAAGAAATGCGCTTGCTTAAGGACAGATTTCCGGGGCGCATCCGGCTATTCGTCGCCAGTCTTGAAAATGAGATTCTCGCGGGGACGCTCCTGTTCGTTACAGAACATGTCATTCATACGCAGTATCTAGCGACGACGGCGCGTGGCCGTGAATTGGGCGCTCTGGATTTGTTGATTCTGCATTTGCTGCGGGAAGAATGGACGCAGAACCGGTATTTTGATTTCGGCATATCCTGTGAACAGGGCGGGATCGTCCTCAATGAAGGACTCATTATGCAGAAAGAGGGCTTCGGCGGTCATGGTGTTGTTTATGATTGCTATGAGTATGCCTTATGACGGAACGTTCTCGATTCTGGAAAATCTGTTTTGGCTCCGGCGGTGTTACGCTTGTGCGCACGCTCTGCGCCCTCGTTACGAATAAACTTTTCGCCGTGTTTCTTTCCCCGGCGCTTTTCGCCTGCGTAGGACAGTTCCAGAATATCTTTTCCATAGGGCAGGCGTCGTCTTCGCTCGCGATGCAGAATGGCTGGGTGAGTCTCACTGCGCGGTACAGAAATGAGATGAATAAACTTCCTTCCGTGTGGGGCGCGGGAATCCGGCTGATGCTCGGGGGCTCCCTCCTCATGGTTGTCGCGGCATTCATTTTTTGCTTCGCGGCTCCGCTTGATGAATTTTTTCCAGGCATTCCGGAACGCCTTGCGCAGGCGGCGATTCTGTTCGCCATTCCAGGTGTCGTTGCTGCTAACATAGTGCTCGTTGCTCAGTCCGTGATGAACGGCCTTTCGGAATATCGCCGCTGGGCGCTTATCGGACTCGGAACTTCCGTGCTTCAGTGCGCGTGGGTCGCCGTGTTCCTTTGCACGGGACTTCTGAGCGTGCTTTCCATCATCGCGACGCAGTCTTTCGTCTCCGCTGTTTTTGCCTTCGTTATCGCGCGCCGCGGCGGTTTTTCCCTCAGGGCGTGCCGCGCCGCGGTCCCTGCGGAAAGTCGTGCCTGGCTAAAATTTGCGGCGATGGGGCTTGTGCCGATGGTGCTTTCGCCCGTTGCACTTACGCTTGTGCGCTCCGCGGTGGGCGGACGCTTCGGCTGGGACGCCGCGGGAATATGGCAGAGTGTCTGGCGCGTTTCGGACTTTTTCAGCGTCGCGTTCTCTTCCGTGCTCGGCGTGCTGATCCTGCCGGAAGTCTCCGCGGAACTTTCCCCGGCGGAACTCTGGAAAAAACTCAGGCCGCTCCTTGCCCGCGTATTTGTTCTCGCCGCAATTTCCGTCGCTGTCATTTTCGCGTTCCGGGAATGGATCGTCCTTATTTTGTTCGCAAAACCCTACGCGGCGGCTGCGGATTATCTGCCGATACAGCTCATCGGGGATTTTTTCCGCGCGGGCGGATGGTGCCTCGGCCTTGTGCTGATTGCCCGCCAGGCGACGAAGACGTTTGTTGCCGCGGAGACTCTTTCGCAGATATTCTTCGCCACCCTCGCCATCGCCGGTATGTCCTTCTGGGATTTCCGTGCGCCGATGATCGCCTACGCCTGTGAAAATGCGCTTTACTTTTTCGGCCTCCTTGTCGCATTGAGGTTTTTACCTTGGAAAAGCCGCTAGTCTCCGTTCTTCTCGCGAGTTATAATCATGCGCGTTACGTGGAGACCGCGGTGCGTTCCGTAATGGCGCAGACAGGCGTTTCCTTTGAACTCATCGTCATCGATGACGGAAGTCCGGATGAAAGCCCGGAAATTCTGAAGCGTCTTTCGCAGGAACTACATTTCGAATTCGTTTCCCGCCCGAACAGGGGACTCGTGCCCACGCTCAATGAGATGCTCGAGAAGGCGGACGGTGAATTTATCTGTACGCTCGCTTCTGATGACACGATGCTTGCCGGACGTCTTGAGAAACAATCCGCATATATGCTTTCGCATCCCGGCGCTGTCGCCAGCTTCGGGCAGGTGCGTCTGATGGACGCGGATGGCCGCCTTTCCGGAGGCGCGGATCCACGTTACCTGCGGGGCGTTCCCCGGGTGACGTTCGCGGAACTGCTGCTCGGCGAGAAGGAGCTTCACGGCTGCACGGAAATGATCCGGCGCAGGACTTTGCTCGATGTAGGCGGCTATGATGAACGCTTTAAGTTCGAGGATTATCCGCTGTGGCTCGCTCTTTCGCACCGGTATGGTCCGCTGCCCGTTGTCCCCGATGTCTTCTGCCATTATCGGGAAACGCCGGCGGGGATGCATCATCGCCTGAATTTCATTTATTCGCAATGCCTTGCCGCGATAGCTCTTTATAAAGAGGATCCGCTTTATCCGGAGGCGGTCCGCAACTGGAAGGCGAACTGGTTTTCCGCCCTCGCTTATGCGAATAAGGGGGAAGCGTTCCGCAGGCTGCCTTCGCTCGCGACGCCGTCATGGGCTTTTATAAAACGGTTCCCGAAGTTATTCATTCCGCGGAAATTTCTGAGGCACTGAGATGGTGAATCCAAGAAAAGTCCTTCAAGTGCTCTGGTCCGGGGATATGGGCGGCTCGGAACGTTGTGCGCACGAGCTTGCGCGGCACCTACCGGATTATGGCTTCGATTCCACCGTCTGTTTTTTGACGTGCCCGTCCGTTCTGGGACCGGTCCTCGCCGCGGAAGGAATCCCGTCTTTCTCGCTGGGAATGCGGAACGGCCTCGATGCTTTCGCTCTGCGGAAACTGCGGACTTATCTTGAAAATGAAAAGTTTGACATTATCCATGAACACGGCGGGAACAAACTCGCCGTCCACGCGTACCGTCATTACTCGCCGCAGAGTAAGACACTGTTCACCATTCACAACGGCGAACCTGCGGATTCGTACAAATGGCTCCGTCTGCGCGCGGAAATTTCCAAGATGCGCGCTTTTGACCGGGTGCTCTGCGTGTCGCGGGTGCGCGCTGCGGAATGGGAGGCGAAAACTGGCCGCCCGGTGTTTTACGAACCGAACGGAATCGATACGGACCGGTTCCCGGTGCAGTCTTCCGTTTCTCCGGATTTCCCGCTCATCACCGTAGGTCGGCTCATCGAAAGCAAACGCACCGGGCTTCTCATTTCCCTCCTTGCGGATTTCCTGAAGCGCACGGGAAAGAAACTCTGGATCGTGGGCGATGGACCTGAACGCGAAAATATTGAACGGCAGATACGCGGGGCGTCGCTGGAGAAGTCCGTGTCCCTGCTGGGGGACAGGAATGACGTTCCCATCCTTATGAAGCAGGCGTCCATTTTCGTCACCGCTTCGCGGATAGAGGCATTTCCGCTGGCCGTTCTCGAAGCTTCCTGTGCGGGACTTCCCGTCGTCGCGATGAAAAATGACGGAGTCGGCGCCGTGGCCGTGAACGGGATCACCGGATTCATCGTGGAAACTGAAGCGGATTTCCTGCCGTTTGTGGAACGGCTTTTCGCCGATGACATCATCCGTTTCAAGATGGGGACTTCCGCCCGGGCGAGGATCATGGAAAACTTTTCTCTTCCGCATTATGTGTCGCGGATTGCCGCGCATTATGAAATGCTTCTGGGGGAATCATGATCTCCGTCTGCATCGCCGTTTACAACGGGCAGAAATTTCTGGAAGCGCAAGTGCGTTCCATACTTCCACAGCTTTCCGCGGAGGACGAAATCGTTGTGAGCGATGACTGTTCCACGGATTCTTCGCTGCCTATCCTGAAGGAAATGGGCGATGCGCGCATACGGATCATCGGAAATACGGAACGGCTCGGCCCTATTTACAATGCGGAACGCGCTCTCCGCGCCGCCCGCGGAAATTTGATTTTTCTGAGCGATCAGGATGATGTCTGGCTTCCGGGAAAGGCGGACACTTGCATGGATGCGCTAGAAGATGCGGATCTCGTGCTCCACGACGCTTTTATCTTGCATGACGGGATTCGCCTTCCGGAGACGCTGTTTCAGCGCCGGTGCGCGCGTCCCGGTCTTTTACATAATTTGTACAGGAACGGCTATACGGGTTGCTGCATGGCGTTCAGACGCGCTGTGCTCGATACGGTGCTGCCATTTCCTCCGGCGTTACCGATGCACGACCAGTGGCTTGGACTTATCGCTGAAAAAAAATACCGGGTCCAGTTCATAGACTCCGCGCTCATTGAATATCGGGAACACTCCGCAAACTATACGGCGACCGCTTCGGGAAGCAATAATGGCCTTTTAACCCGGCTCCGCTGGCGCGTGTCTATTTTGCTTGCTCTGCGGAAACGCCTGCGCTGATTTCCATCCAGTGCACCTGAACGAAAGCGCCCTTGCGCACGAGTTCATCCTGCGCTTTCCCGTAATCGTCCAGCAGACGTTTGAAATCCATCACTTTGCGCCCCGGGACTTTTTCCAGGAGATCCTGCTTGAAACGCGCGACTGTGGCGAGCTTGTCGCAGGACACGGCGAGCGCGTCCAGGTAATCCGGCACGGCATCGAGGAAGGGAAGTTCCGCCGGCGCGGCCTTTGAACGGTTGCCGCGGATGAGATCTTTTTGTCCGTACGCCTGGGACTTGACTTCGCCCATGAAGCGGATGATGCGGAGGTAATCCACCTGAGGCCAGATCAGGCTGAACGGCCAGAGCTTTTTCCAGTGGAACTTGAAAATGGATTCGTGCGCGGCGTTTTTCGCTTTCAGGAGCTCTTTCAGGTTTTCAAATACGACCATCGAGAGCTTTTTTTCAATTTTTTTATCATCGGGCATAGTGTGAGAAATATAGATTTTGGGCGGAGGTATCCCACCATTATGGATGCTAAAAAAATGAAAATCATTCTCGGCGTTTCCATTGCGGTAAACGTCGTGCTCATTGTTCTTATGTTTACGCTTAAAAGCGGTTATAAGGAACAGGCTCAGAAGGCGGTTTCCGTGTCCACGAAGGCGTATACGGATCAGGTGGCAAAGGTGGTGAACGCGCAGAACACGTTCATTTCCACGTCCAATATGATCTGGCAGCTTACGTTCGAAACATTGTCCGGCGACCGTTCCGAATCGGCGTTTGACGCCCGCCTCGCCGCGATAGACACCGGTCATCAGCTTCAGGTCTCGAAGGCTTCCGGCAAGACGACGATCGCCTGCGGCGCCGGCTGTTCCGTGAGCTATCAGTTCGCCGGCGGCAATCTGGTGAAGGCTGACTATGCCGCTCTTTACAGCTTCGCCCCCGAAAGTGAATTTTCCGTCATGGCGCCCCCGGCGTTTAATTTTCAGATGAAGTAAGGAGACTTTGTATGAAACTCAAGCATGTCTTAATTTTTTCCGTTGTCCTGAACGTGCTGCTCCTTTCGCTCGTCGTGATGCAGAAAGGCGGCTATGTTTCCCAGGCGAAGAACGCCTATACGAAAAAAACCGCGGATTATTACAATCAGGCAATGGGCATCATCGACGGTCAGAATGACGTGATCGCGAAGAACGCCCTCCTGTGGCGGCTCGTGTGCGATGCGGAACAGCAGGCCGCTCCGAATTCCAAGTCCTTCGCTACGCTCGAGAAGCAGATCGACGCGAACGGCTTCTTCGGCTCTCCCGAAGTGAAGACGGATCCTTCGACGGGCTATCTGACGCGCAAGGTCGGCTGGAACGAAGATTACTTTGTGATCGCGAGCTTTGACAAGGCTTCTTCGGCACTCAAGGGAATCAACGTAGGCGCTCTCCTCGGACACGCTCCGGCGATGCCTGCGGATGATGCGGCTACGGATGAAGATACCGGTGACGCAGACGATTCTGCCGACGCTGGCGATTCCGCGCAGCAGTAATCAAAATTTCCGGACATTAAAAAAGGAACTCCACGACGGAGTTCCTTTTTGATTTTAAAACCCGGACTGTTTCAGCGCTGTATCTTTGACGTGTTCAACGGATTTGTCTGCGCCGGGGCGGACGATGAACTTTGTTCTAAAGAACTGCCGGAAGAACTATTCATATAAGATTCATCGTCACAGTCCGCGGAACCGCACCCATAAGTGCAGCTCATCGCTGTCTGCGTACTGACAACGAATCCTAAGAGTCCGATGACTTTAAGAATGTGCTTGACGAATGCTTTGCGCATAAAGTTTTTTCCTCGCACCAGGACTGCTGCTGAAAATCAGCCGCAGCGGTTCTTGTTCGCGTTGCTCCCTGTGTATTCCGGGTAGGAGCCGTCAAAGCAGGCGGCGCAGAAGTCTTCCCGCGCGCCTGTGCATTCCTTCATTCCGTCCACGCTCAGATAGCCGAGACTTTCGACGCCGAGCATCTTCGCAATTTCATCTAAAGTAACGGAACTTGCGGCGAGCTCGCCCGGGCTCGGAAAATCCATTCCGAAGAAGCAGGGGTGCGCGACCGGAGGCGATGCTATGCGGATATGCACTTCAAGTGCGCCCGCGTCCCGGATCATCTTGCTCAGAATTTTGAGCGTCGTTCCGCGGACGATGGAGTCATCGATCACGCAGACGCGCTTGTTCTTGAGAACGCCTTCGATCGGGTTGAACTTGAGGCGGACCTTCTGTTCGCGGACGTTCTGCGTCGGGTCGATGAAGGTGCGGCCCACGTAATGATTGCGGAGAAGGCCGATTTCAAAACGGATTCCGGATTCCTGCGCGTAGCCGAGCGCGGCCGTGGTGGAACTGTCCGGAACGGGGATGACGATGTCCGCGGTCACGGGGCATTCCTTTGCGAGCTGCTTGCCCATCTTGCGGCGGATCTTGTCGCAGCTCTGTTCAAAAATCTTGGAATCCGGGCGCGCGAAGTAGATGTACTCGAAAATGCAGTGGGCCTTGCGGTCCTTCTGGATGAACTGTTCGGAGTGGAGGCCGTCCTTGGAGATGGTCAGGAATTCACCGGGCTGGATGTCGCGCACATAGTTCGCGTTGAGGAGGTCGAACGCGCATGTTTCCGAGGCGACGCACCAGCTCTTGCCCATGCGGGCGATGGCGAGGGGACGGAATCCGTAGCCGTCACGGGCGACGTACATGGAATCCGGCGTGAGGAAGATGAGGCAGAAGCTTCCGGTGAGTTTGGAGAGCGCCATTTTGATCGCTTCTGGAAGGTTCGGCGCGTGGGTGCGGGCTATCTCATGGAGGAGAATTTCCGTATCCGAGGTGCTTTGGAAGATGTGCCCCGCGTCTTCCATTTCGGCGCGGAGTTCCGGGGCGTTCGTGATGTTGCCGTTGTGGACGAGCGCGATGCTGTCCCATTTGCAGCTCACGAGAATGGGCTGGGCGTTTGCGGGCGTGCTTGCGCCCGTTGTGCTGTAACGCACGTGGCCGATGCCCGCGGAACCGGGAAGTTCGTCGAGGTTATGCTCGCGGAGGAGCGCGGAGACCAGTCCCATGGACTTGCGGACGCGGACCTTTTCGCCGTTGGAAATCGCGATGCCTGCGCTTTCCTGGCCGCGGTGCTGCAAGGCATAGAGGCCCATCGCTACGTTCTTCGCTACGTTTTCACCGTTGTAAATACCGATGACGCCGCATTCCTCGTGTATTTCATCCACCATAATCGGCCTCCGATTGATGGCGCAAAGTTAGAAAAATCAGAAAGAAATCGCTAGGCTGAGAATAGCGGAAAGCATTCCCGTGAGCATTGAAACCTTGAGAAGCGTCTGCGCCTTGCGGAACGCCGCTTTTCTCGCGAGAAGGATGACAGCGATGAGCGGTGGGATGAACGTGAGTCCGGCGCAGAGGAAAAATGTAGGGGAATAAACTTGGGCGAGCACGGGGAGCGGGACTGCGAAAATGGCGAGGAGCGTCGTGAATGTCGCGAGTTTCACCGCATTTCCGGGGCCGATGCGCATCGGGAGCGTTTCAATGTGCGCCTGTCCGTCGCCGTCGATGTCCTCGAGGTCCTTGAAAATTTCGCGGGCGAAGGTGAGGAGTACGGCGAAGGCGAATGGCGGAAGGAGCGCCGGATGGATTTTCCCGCCGTCTATGGCAGGAAGAATCAGGGGCGTCGCGCACAGGATGGCGACGGAAACGTTCTTCAGGAGGGGGTAATGTTTCAGCGTTTTATCATAAAGGGCGAGCGCCGCGAGGAGGACGATGAAGAATATGCCGTGCGGAATTCCGGCGAGGAATCCGGTGACGAGCGCCGCTAGAATGGTGAACAGCGCCGCTCCGCGTGCAGAGCCCAGGGTGACGCTTCCACTCGGGAGCGGGCGCTCCGGGCGGTTCACGCGGTCCGCTTCGACGTCGAGGACATCGTTTGCGAGGTTTGCGAAGGCGATGGAGAACGCGAGCGCGAGGCATTCGGAAACGAAAACCTTAGGCGCGGGGTATGCGCCGGCGAGGAAATCGCCTGCGGCGACGGTGAATACGGCGATGAGCGCGTTCGCCGGACGTGTCATTCTTAAGAGCGAAAAAATGGATTTAACGGCTGCTGCCTGCATGTGTAAAAGTTACATTTATTGACAATGGCAGAAGAAAACGCCGATGATTCCGAACCCCTTTCCAGGCAGCATTCCGCAAGGCGCGAACACCGCGCCCGCCGTGTGAATGCCATGCAGCTGTGGGAAAAGGGCACGATCGACGACCGCCCCGTGAAGGAGCGTTGGAGCCGGGAATTCCGGAACCCCAGAGTCAAGAAAATCAAGGACCCCGGAGAACGTTTCGACAAGTCGAAAACCAGGGAAGCCCTCGTGCTTGAAGTGCACCGCCGCACGTGCGTCATCCGCTTTGATGACGGTTCGGTCACAAGCGCAGTCTACCTTGCGACTGTGGTCAAGGAACTCGGGGAATTCCCCGTGGTGGGGGACCGCGTCCTCGCCGGAGAACTGGAGACGACGGACTCGGACGCCGCCTATTCCGTGGTCCGCGTGCTTCCGCGCAAAAGCGAACTCAAGCGCCCAGGCCCCGAGGACAGCGTCCATCGGGAACTCGTTCTCGCCGCGAACATTGATCAGGTGGTGATCGTCGCCGCGGCTTCGCAGCCGCCATTCAGCTACGGCTTCGCGGACAGATTTTTGCTCGCTGCGGACCTCTGCGGGCTCCCGCTCGTCATGGTCCTCAACAAGATGGACCTCACCCCGGAACTTCCGCAGGACGTGCGCGATTTCACCACGCTCGTCGAAGAATTCATCCCGGTGAGCTGCGTCACGGGCGAGGGCCTAGACCGCCTCGCAAACCGCCTCCGCGGCCGCAATTCCATATTCAGCGGCATGAGCGGCGTGGGCAAATCCAGCCTTGTGAACAAATTAATTCCGGGCGCAGATCTCCTTACGGGGAACGTCCGCGACCGCGACGGCAAGGGCCGGCATACGACGACGTCATCGAGCCTGCTGGATGTTCCGGGCGGCGGGACCGTCATCGA
>JBAYFD010000040.1:0-10875 GCA_041667365.1 Fibrobacteraceae bacterium
GAAGGGGTCTCGAGCAAGCGTTCCTTGAGTACGGCGAGTTTGACTTCGGGCGGAAGCCGCGTGAATTCGTCTGTGCCGGTGCTGTTTTCCCGGCGGTGCAGAACGGCGGCGCGCAAAACGATAAGCGCGATGAGAATCGAGAAAAGAATGGTCCAGAACATATACACTCCCGTAAACGTAAACAAGATGTCTTCTCACCACCGCCGGGATCAAAAATAATCAAAAGCGGGATATTTCATTGAAAAATTTTTATGTCAGGGGTCACGAGAAGTTGCAAAAAGTTAAAATTTCGTAAAAAAGCTGAAATCAAACGTCACGATAAAAGCGAAAAGGTTTATATTTGGAGTGGAATATTCCTACCCATCATCGGTGGAGACTATAAATGAATCAGCAAGGTAAAATAGCGACAGCGGCAGTTTCCGTTCTTCTAGGTGTTATCGGCGTATCTAGCGCGTTTGCGCAGAGCGGAACGATCGCCTCCTTGGACGTCATCGTCCGCGATTTCCAGCCGGGGCATTCGGATTTCGAAAACTTCTCCGAGGAATATGCCGGGTATGAAGATAAAACCGGTGTCGCTAAAATGACGAAGATGGGTCCTTATACGACGGCCTGCGGCGGAACGACCTGCGTAGGGTATGATGCCGTGGACTGGTATCAGACTAAAGCCGCCTATCATAACTGGTGCGGGAATAAAGCCTCTGACGCATTGTTCCGCAAGGGATTGAATGCCGGTTATCCGGGCGTGGCGATCAATACATCGGGAAACCCGATGGTCGCGAATCCCTATCTGCCTGCTTATCTGCAGGCGAGCGCCGCGGTAGGGGACACTCTTAAATACGGTGAATGCAGCGATAAACTGGGTAGTATCACTTATCGTGGTTATGCGAATAAAGTCGGGGGAACTTTTGAAAGCGGGATGAACAGTACTTGTCTGTCCGGAGCCCGTTGGTCTAATCCGGTGATTTATACTCCGGGCATGGTTCAGAGATATTTGACTTTCGATAATATCGCCACAGGGGACTACCTGAACGGCGTCCACATTCTCAAGGCGAACGAGAGGTGCGATAATTCCAACTTCACCCAGTGGTTCGAGGATGTGGATGGCGTGAATAAGCGCACGGAAACGACGCTGGACATTCCTGCCGTCACGGGACAGATTGGCTATTATGAACTGAATTACAACTATAGCAACGGCGGTTACTTCCCGCTGGATTCCATTGATCCGGCGACGGGCATCCGCGTCGGTTACAAAGCGAACTCGGAAAGCACTCAGTTCGGACCGCAGAGCTTATCTATTTTCTGCCCTCCCTATGACTATGAGTATGCATCGGATCAGACCGATTATCTGGGGCAGAATACCTATTCGCTCTGCAACTTGTGGCTCGGAAACGGCGGGCCCCGCAATCCGGGTGCGGCTCAGGTCGTGGCCGGTGCAAGCGGCACGCTTGGTCTGCAGCACCTCCGCAATTACAATTTTACGATGATGGGTTTCGCCAAGTTCAAGTACCGTGCCGCGAATCAGGCGAACGGCGGCGAAGTCTTCGACTTCGCGGGTGATGATGACATGTGGATCTTCGTGGACGGCGTCCTCGCCGTGGATCTCGGCGGCACGCACCTTTCCGCTCCGGGCAAGGTGAATGTCAAGACTCTCGCCGATAATGGCCACGGTTGCGCGGAAGGCCCTCTTGCCGCGACTGCGGAAACGGACGGACGCTGCTCCGGCGGCGTGTGGAAGGACAACTCCTGGCACTATCTGCACTTCTTCTATGCGGACCGCCAGACTGATGGCTCCAACCTTTACATCCGCACTTCCATCGCTGAAATGGCCGCGACTACGTTCGGTCAGCCGCGCATCCTCCATGGGGAACTCACCATGAACGATAACGGCTCGTTCACTACTGCTCTCTTTGTAAGCTCTCAGCTGAGCCAACCTTCTGTCGATAATATTGTAAACAGCGGCACTTCCTCTTCGTATTTCCCGATTCTCGACATCCGCAAGAACGGGGCGAAGCTGGATACCATGGCTTACAAGGTCACGGGATTTTCTTACACCGGCACGCATACTTCCGAGGGCTATGTCTATACCCTCACCGGCAACCTTTGCAAGGATATGAGCTGCTCCGTGACCGCGGTTCCGGCCGTGGGCGATTCCCTCACGTTCAATTATCCTACGACAATCGTTGATCCGTCTTCGTTCAGTGATTACAACAGGTTCAATTATTCGGATGCGAACCTTCAGATTGCGTCCGTCACGGGCAAGGCGGTGACTGGCCTGACCTGGGGCGCGATCACGAAGTCCACGGTCAAGATCATCTCGCAGACGCTTCCGACGGATTCGACGATTGACCGCCCTGTTTTCGAACCCATCGGAGACGGTTCTACGCTTCCGAATAATGCGACTGGCGAAATCCTGGTTTCCCCGCTTCCCATGGAATTCACGATAGCTCAGTCTGAATGGCTTAAGAGCAACCTTTCGACTTGGACCACTTCTCCTTCTGTCGGTTCTGCGATTGTCGCCGGCGGTACGGCGAATTCGTTGAATGGGCATTCGACTTACCTCCTTTCTTCTACGGCTTCGTCCAAGTGCTACAATCAGAAGGGCGCGGAAAGTTGTATGAGCATCGCTTTCGTTGCTGAAGAACCGTTCCAGGTAAGCGTCCGCGTATTTGATAATCTCGGGCACTTTATCAGCCAGTATCAGGAAACCCTGAACGAAAGCGCGTTCGCCGCTGCTATTTCGGACGGTTCTTCCGGTACTTGCTCCGCTACCGTCAATGGCGTCGCGAAGTCTTCGCCGGCAGTGAAGAGCGGCTTCGTCCTTGCCACCGTGAAAATGTATCCCGTTTCCCAGACCGGGCACAAGCTCGCCACGGGACCGTACATCTATCAAGTGTCCATCATTCAGAAGCCGATGGATCACTGCGTAAATGTGAATGGCTCGCAGACATATATGCTCGGCCAGTACAATCGCACTTACAAGTCGATGACCCGCGGTTACCGCCGCATCGGCAAATAAGTTCCGTTCAGAAACACATTCAAAGCTCCGGTCCGTGCCGGGGCTTTTCTTTTGCTTGCCTCCCTTGTTTAATGTACATTTGTTCACTATATTTATCGCATTATGGTTCGTTCCCTAGTCGTCAAAGATGCGCATGAACATAATCTGAAGCACGTGAGCGTGACGCTCCCCAGGGACGCGATCGTCGTCGTCACCGGAGTCTCGGGCTCCGGAAAATCCAGCCTCGCGTTCGATACGATTTTTCAGGAAGGGCAGCGCCGCTTCGTGGATTCGCTTTCTGCGTATGCGCGTCGTTTCATCGGAAGCATGAAGCGCCCCGAAGTGGAAAGCGTGCGCGGCATTTCCCCGACAATTTCCATCGATCAGAAGACGGTGAATAGGAATCCGCGTTCCACGGTGGGGACGACGGTTGAAATCCTGGATTATTACCGCCTGCTTTTCGCGCGTCTCGGCGAGCCGCATTGCCCAAAGTGCGGGAAAAAAATCGAGGCGCAGACTCCTGACCAGATTATTGATAATTTGTATGTAATGAGCGAGGGGCGCTCGCTCATCGTGCTCGCGCCGATCGTGCAGGAACGCAAGGGCGAATACCGCAAGGAATTCACGGACCTTGCGCAGAAAGGGTTTTCCCGCGTCCGCGTGGATGGCGCACTGTACCGCATCCAGGAGGTCCCGGCGCTCGTCCGGTACGAGAAGCACACGATCGAAGTGGTGATGGACCGCGTCACGCTCGAGCGGAAGAACGTCTCCCGCGTGCGGGAAGCGATCGAGGCGGCGCTTCGCCTTACGGACGGCAAGCTCGTCGCGTTTCTGCTGGATGAGAAGGATTACGTGCTGCAGGGGACGGAACTCGCCTGCGTGAATTGCCGCGTATCCATCCCGGAACTTGAGCCGCGGTTTTTTTCCTTCAACGATTATCAAGGACGCTGCCCGTTGTGCAAGGGTCTCGGACGCCTGTATCAGTTCGACCCCGCACTGATGGTGAATCCGGAGCTTTCAATCGAGGACGGGGCGTTGCTTTGTCAGAAGAAAGATAACCGTTCGGGAAATATGATGTTCACGGATTTCGGCTGGCGTGAACTGCGGGAGATAGCGCACACGGCGAACTTCTCGCTTTCGACTCCGTGGAAGGACTTGCCTGAATTTGCGCGGAACGCCGTTCTGTACGGAACTCCGGCGACGGGGCGCGGCATCGTTCCCATTCTCCAGGAACTGTGGGACCGGTGGCATATCGTGCATTTCAAGAAGTTCATGCACGATGAAATCTGCCCGGAATGCAAGGGTTCGCGTCTGCACCCGGTGGCGAACGCGGTGCAGTTCCATGGTTACGGAATCCAGGCGATGTGCGATTGGTCCGTGGACCGTTCGGAAAAATTTTTCCGCGAATTGGTGCTTACGCCGCACGAGGACCGCATTGGTCGTGAGATTTTCAAGGAAATCCGCAACCGTCTCGGCTTTTTGAAGTCCGTCGGGCTCGGCTACCTGACGCTTTCCCGCGGAGCGGCGACGCTTTCCGGCGGCGAAGCACAGCGGATCCGCCTGGCCGCCGCGGTGGGCGCCGGGCTTCAGGGTGTGCTTTATGTGCTCGATGAACCGAGCATCGGCCTGCATGCACGCGATAATGAGATGCTTCTTTCGATCCTGGAACGTCTGCGTTCTCAGGGGAACAGCCTCATCGTTGTGGAACACGACGAAGAGACGATGCGCTACGCGGATTGTGTAGTGGACATCGGCCCCGGCGCGGGCGTCGAGGGCGGCAAGGTCATTGCGATGGGTACCGTCGAGGACCTGAAGAAAAATCCGAAGTCCCTGACGGGCCAGTATCTGAGCGGCGCGCGCAAAATCGAGATTCCCGAAGTGCGCAAACCGGTGACTCCGGAAACGCATTTCCTGAAAATCTTCGGCGCGGCGGAAAATAATCTGAAGAATATCGACGTGCAGATTCCCTTGGATGGGACGCTCACTGTCGTCACGGGCGTTTCGGGCTCCGGCAAAAGCACGCTTGTGAATCAGATTCTGCGGCGGGAGCTCGCGCGCCGCTTTTACGGTGCGGAGGACGTTCCCGGAAAATTCGATCGCATCGAAGGCCTTGAATTTATAGATAAAGTAATAGAAATCGACCAGACGCCGATCGGGCGCACTCCGCGTTCGAACCCCGCGACTTATACGAAAATTTTTGATGACATCCGCGATCTTTTCGCGAGCCTCCCCGAAAGCAAGGCGCGCGGCTATTCCAAGAGCCGCTTCAGTTTCAACGTGCGCGGTGGCCGCTGCGAGGCCTGCGAAGGCGCGGGCGTGAATGAAGTGGAAATGCAGATTCTTCCGAACGTCCAGGTGACCTGCGAAGCCTGCGACGGCAAGCGTTTCAACGATGCGACGCTCGAAATCCATTACCGCGGGCTCACCATCACGGATGTCCTGAACCTGACAGTCGAAGACGCCTGCAAGTTCTTTGAAAATATTCCCCGCATCGCGGAACCGCTGGCGCTTCTGAAGGAAGTCGGCCTTGGTTACCTTACGCTCGGTCAGCCTTCGACGACGCTTTCCGGCGGCGAGGCGCAGCGCATCAAAATAGCGACGGAACTGCGGCGCCCGGGAACGGGGCATACGCTTTACCTGCTCGATGAACCGACGACGGGCCTCCATTTCGAAGACATCCGCCGGCTTCTGGACTGCCTTGCGCGCCTCCGCAAACTCGGCAACAGCATGGTGATCATCGAACATAATCTCGACGTGGTCAAGTGCGCGGACTGGATCATCGACCTCGGGCCGGAAGCGGGCGAGGGCGGCGGACGTATCGTCGCGACGGGAACTCCGGAAGCCATCGCGGCGGATAAGAATTCCATCACTGGGAAGTTTCTCGCGGAAATGCTTGCACCGCGGCGGAACGTGACGCAAATAAAACGCCTTCCGCCGGATGAAAATTTTTCGCTCGACATCGAAGTCGCGGGCGCGCGCAAGCACAATCTGAAAAATTTCAACGTGACCATTCCCCGGCACAAGATGACCGTCATCACGGGCGTCTCGGGCTCCGGAAAATCAAGTCTCGCGTTCCATACGCTTTTCGCCGAAGGTCAGCGCCGCTTCGTGGAGACGCTCAGCACTTACGCGCGGCGGTTCCTCGGACGCCTCGACCGCGGTTCCGTGGACAGCATTCACGGGCTCGCTCCGGCGATCGCCATCGATCAGGGAAGCACCTCGCGGAGTCCGCGCAGCACGGTCGCGACCCTCACGGAGATTTACGATTACTTCCGCATTCTCTGGGCGCGCGCCGGGGAGGCGCACTGCATCCATTGCGGTCGCAAAATCGAATCGGGCGACGTGTCGTCCGTGGTGCGCTCTGCGCTTTCGGAATATGCGAAAAAAGAAATTACGGTTCTCGCCCCGGTCTGGATTTCCGGCTCCAACAAGACTTGGATGGCCGCATCCGCGGACAAGGTGAAGCAACTTTCGGACCGTTTGTGCGAAATGGGTTACCGCAAGGTGTTCCTTGACGGAGCCTTTGCGGATTTGCCGCTCAGGAATTCCACGGCGAAAGCGCACGAAGTCTATGCGGCGGTGGATTACCTTTCCGTCTTCGCGAAGAATGCGAACCGTCTGGGCGAAGCCGTTGAACGCGCCTACCGCGACGGGAACGGCGTGCTCGGAATTCTTTTGCAGGGGAAGCCGGTGCGCACCTATTCCGAAGCTCCGGGCTGCCCGGACTGCCATTGGTATATGGACCGCGTGCTCGACCCGAAATGTTTCAGCTTCAATACGCACTGGGGCGCCTGCGAAACCTGCTACGGACTCGGCGTCACGGACGACGGCGAAGTCTGCCCGGACTGCGGCGGGGAACGCCTGAAGCCGGAATTCCGCTCGGTGAAGATCAACGGCCTGAGTATCGTCGAGGCGTGCGATAAAAGCATCGACGGCGCGCACGAATGGTTCTCTAAATTGGAATTCAAGGCGGGTGCGGCGACGGTCGCGAAGCCGCTGCTGCTTGAAATTCTCGGACGCCTCGACTTCTTAAAGAGCGTGGGCCTCGGGTACATCGGACTTTCACGCACGGGCGATACGCTTTCCGGGGGGGAATCCCAGCGCATCCGGCTCGCGAGCCAGATCGGCAGCGGGCTCACCGGCGTGATGTACGTGCTTGATGAACCGACGGTGGGGCTCCATCAGAGCGATACGCATAAATTAATAGAATCGCTGTACCGCCTGCGCGACCTTGGGAATACGCTCGTCGTCGTGGAACATGACATGGAAATGATGCGCGCCGCCGATCACATCCTGGATCTCGGGCCGGGCGCGGGGGAGTTCGGCGGTGAAATCGTCGCGGAAGGAACCCCGAAGGAACTCTCCCGCAAGGCTGCGCTCAAGGCGTTCCCGCGGAGCGAGACCGTAAAGTATCTCACCGGAAGCGTTCCTCTGTACAATCCGGAAGATTCCTCTCCCGTTGAAAAATCAGCTCCGTTCCTCAAATTCTCGCATCTTAAAAATCACAATCTGAAGGACATCTCCGTCCGCATTCCGGAGAACCGGATCACGACGGTCTGCGGCGTTTCCGGTTCGGGCAAGAGCTCGCTCGTGATGGGGGAGATCTATCCCCTGATGCGCAATGCGTTCGGCCGCGGGGACAAACGCAAAAAGGCGCGCGCCCGCGCGGATTTCCCGGAATCCGTTAAGTCCGTGGAACTTGTGACGCAGGAACCTATTTCCGGGACGCCGCGCTCCACTCCGGCGAGCTACACGGGCGTTCTCGATTCGATCCGCAAGCTCTTTGCTAAAATGGACCTTTCAAAAATGAAAGGTTACGACGCGGGGCGCTTTAGCTATAACAGCGCGAAGGGCCGCTGCCCCAAGTGCGAAGGCCGTGGCGCCATTTCCGTGGAAATGCACTTCCTTTCCGATGTGTGGGAAGTCTGCGACGAATGCAAGGGTAGACGCTACAACAAAGAAACGCTCGCCGTGGAATTCAAAGGGAAGAATATCGCGGACGTGCTGGACATGCCTATCGCGGAAGCCTGCGAATTCTTCAAGGATCAGGAAAAGATATACCGCCCGCTTTCCGTGCTTGCCGAGGTCGGCCTCGGATATCTCCGGCTCGGACAGTCCGTGACGACGCTCTCCGGCGGCGAGGCGCAGCGGCTCAAGCTTGCCACGGAACTCGCCTCGCCCCGCAATTCTGGCGTACTCTATCTTCTTGACGAACCGACGACAGGCCTCCACCTCAAAGACATTCAGCTTCTCTGGAATCTTCTCCGTCGGCTTTCCTCCCGCGGAAACACGGTCGTCGTCATCGAACATCAGCCCGATGTCATCCGGCTTTCGGACTGGATCGTCGAACTCGGTCCCGAAGGGGGCGACGGCGGCGGTTTTCTACTCTATGAGGGGGCTCCCCGTTCCGAATAATGCCGCAGATAAGTTATTTTTAATTTAGGAGTCCGAAATTCTGCTTATCGGCACGGTTAAGGAGGTTCTATGTCATTTTTCGCGCGGTTTTTGATGTCTTTGCTCTTTTGCTTTGCCTTTGCGGCGGCCAAGGATGCTTGTAATTTCAATGTTTCTTCGGAAGATTACAAGCAGGGAGAACTGCTGCAGCCAAATCGTCTTATCTATTTGCAGGCGTCCTCCAATTTTTTCACTTCCGTAAAACCGGTGTTTCCGCTTGAGCAGAATAAGATGTATTTGCGTCATAAAATCGGCGGCAATGCTTATAGCTGGTTCGCTGGTCAGCCCTCTCCGGAAAAAATGAATGAAATGCATGCTTTTGACTTGAAGGAAAACAGGCTTTCCGTTTATGAGGCGTCGCTCCTCCGTTTTTATGCGAATCCCCGTTTCTTTTCTTATCAGGATGAGGCGGACATTTATTTTGACAAGCGCTATCTTTATTCCGCGCGTGTCGGGGAGTTGTATTTCTTCCGCAATTGCCGCTGGCAGCAATTGAAGGCGGTTGAGCTTCCTGGAGCTGTCACCATGGACGCTCCCGCGGGCACGGCTTTTACCGTGAATTCAACGTCGCTCGGCTATGCGCCGATGACCCTTTCTCCGGTGAATCCGGGATTGTTTTTTGCGACGGCTTCGCTTTCCGGCTATTTGCCGGTGACTTCCGGCGTACAGGTCCGCTCAGGGAAGGTCGCGTCATTAAAGGCCTTGCTTGTGCCGCTGGACACCGTTCCTTATGAAATAAAAACCGCGGTGACTTTCGAAGCCATTGTGAATGCGAAGTCCCTTGAGGAAACGGAAAAATTGTACGACACGTTCATCACTGACGTCACGGCGTCTCCGCTGGAGAGTAACTCCGCCCAGTTTGAATCAACCTATCCGGCGATGAAAAAACCGCCTATGGGAATGTCTGACCGCGATCCGATGTATCTGTCTTATGCGGCGGAATTCGAGGCGACGCATGCCCGCGCGAAATCGCAATGGCGCGAAATGAAGATGCGCGATATTCTCGCGCTGAATGATGCGCTCCGCAAAAAGCTCGAAGAGCAGGAAAAGGAGACGCTGCGGGGAATCCTGCGCCCGGTGTCCGTGTCTCAGGTCCCCGGCAGCGGGGATGTCCTCTTGAAATTCGAAGGGCCGAATCGTCGTTACGATGTCTCTTGGTCGGGAAAGATCAGCGATACGACGGCGTTCGCAGCCATCTGCGCCCAGGCGATGAATCCAGATTCCGTGCAGGTGTTCGTGACATTCCAGAATAAACCCGTGTGGCTTATGGATAAGTATATCGTCGCATCGCGCCATCATTACCGCTATATGCGTCTTGAGTTTTCATTCCATGGAAAGTTGTACGAAGGCATCGGAAAATTTATCCTTCCGGATTATATTCTGCGCGAACCGGAAGTCCAGGCGTGGCTCAACCCGCCTCCTCCGGAGCCGGTCAAAACCGAAGTCCCTGCGGTTGCCGCTCCGGTGAAAAAGGACACCGTCCCTTATGCCGATCCCGTTATCCGCTATTTCCGCGGCGATGTCGCAGAGATAGATTCCGGAAGTTTCCGCTATAAGGGGAAGGTTGTTTCGATGTCGCCGTTCGCCTTGAATGTGACCGAAGTGACTCAGGCGCAGTATCACCGGATCATCGGCATCGATTCCGCGACGTTCAAGAATGAGAAAAAGCCGGTGCACAATGTCACGTGGTTCCAGGCGAAGACTTATTGCGAGGCCGTGGGCGGCACGCTCCCGACGGAAGCGCAATGGGAATATGCCGCGCGCGTGGGCGGTAACGGCGGCTATGTATGGGATGAAAAGATGCTCGCCCCGGAAGAATGCGCCGTGTTTGAGAAGAATTCGGAAGACCTCGGGAAGAAAAGCCCGATGTACGGTCCGCACGAAGCCGGCTCGCTGAAGCCGAATTCCTGGGGCTTGTTCGATATGGCGGGGAATGTCGCCGAATGGACGTTGGACTCACATTCTGCGCTTTCGTTCTATGTGGAGGCGTCGAATCCGAGCGGTTCTGTGCTCGGTTACAGCCGCGTGTACAAGGGCGGCTCGTGGCGCGATGACAAGGATGATCTGGACCTTACGGATAGCGAAGACGAGGATCCGCGCTATTGGAGCGACTATATTGGTTTCCGCTGCGCATTCCCGGCGCATCAAAAGGTAGATTTGCCTGCCGCGGTCAGATACCTGAAAATGCGCGGTATCGCCCTGCCGCCGGATTCAAAGGCCGTCGCCGCGGATTCTTTGACTGCCGTGAACCCGGCTCAGAACGCTAAAAAGTAAAAAGGAAATTTATGCTGAATGAACTGAAGCAATACAAACTGTTCCAACGCCTGATCGCGGTCCCGTACGCCTTGATTTTCGTGGCGTTCCTGCTCCCGCTCGCGTCCGTGTCCTGTATGGACAAAGTTGTCGCGCAACCGAACGCCTATTCC
>JBAYFD010000041.1:0-10808 GCA_041667365.1 Fibrobacteraceae bacterium
ACGCCTTCCCAGTCGTAGTCAAGCGCGATATAAAGTTCGCTGCTCCCATGACCGATACCTTTCGTGAACACGCCTTCATCAATGCTCCAGCCGCCCGCGACGGCGAGCCATGCAGGCCAGTAAACGCGCGCCGTCTTCGGGAGCATCTTGTAAATTTTAAGGGATATCCAGAACGTCTCGTTCACATAATCGTCCGTGAACACGTCCGTATCGCTTTGTTTGTAATAAGCGTCGCTATTCTTCCAGTAACTCCACTTGACGTTGATGTAATTAAAGCCGGGGACGTAGCGCTGCGCCATCGGGAAAAAGCCGCCCGTCGTCCCGGAAAGCACGTCACAGATGCTGAATCCCCAGTCCGGGGAATAGCCATCCTTCGTATCAATCGCCACGTGAGTGAGCATCGCGGAAAGTCCCGCGAAGAGGTAGGACTGGAACTCGGAAGCCCCCGCCCAGTAGTAGCCCTGGTAAAAGCCTTCGGAGAGGAGAACACCCGCGAAGAAATGCCCCGCCTTGTCCAGGTTGTGCGCATACTCGAAGTCGTTTTCGAAATGGAAATGCGAGCCTTCATCGTCCCACCAGCCCTTTGCGAACACGAGGCCATAGGCCGCGCCGAACGCGCCCGCCGTAAGGGACGCGACAGCGGCGAGGCGGAGCGGAGAAAATTTCTGCAAGGAATCCGAACCGGAATCCTCGCTGCGGTAATCGAAGTCGATGTCGCGCCAGTTCTCATCGGAAGCCGGAGATTTCACGGAGACGGCGGTCGCTGCATTTACTGCCGAAGCGGAGCCTAGCTTCACGCTCCCGGAATCGTTCCGTGCCTGCGAGGAATCCGCCGTCCGTTCTATGGAATCCGCGCCACGGATTAACGAGGTATCCGCAAAGGAAGCGGAAGCACCGGACGCCTGCGTCACGGGCGAGAAATCGCCCGCAATCAGTTTTTCTTCCGCATTAAAAGAATCGGACGGCGCCGGAACGGCGCCGTCCGCAAAAGAAGAATCGCCCGCGATGAGCGCAGCGGCGGAATCCGCCGGAAGTTCCTCCCCGAAGGAGAGAACGGCGGACGCTGTCAGAGCGAAGAATAAGCGGGCGAATGTCATCATATCTAGGCTATCAGGCCTTGCCGAAAATGACGACGCTGTTGTGTCCGCCGAAACCGAAGCTGTTCGACATCGCGTATTCGAACTTGTGGTCCACCGGTCCGTTTTCACAAACATCGAAATGGATCGCCGGATCCTTGTGAACAACGTTGATCGTTCCGTGAAGCTTTTGTTCCTGCAGGGACTTGATCGTCACGATCGCTTCCACCGCAGAGGACGCGCCGAGCATGTGGCCCGTCATGGACTTCGTGGAGTTGATCTTCACGTTATCAAGCTTGCCGCCGAATGCTTTTTCAATGGCGGTGCATTCCGCGACGTCTCCGCGCAAAGTGGACGTCCCATGTGTATTCACATAACCCACCTGCTGAATGTCGAGACCCGCGCTCTTCACGGCCATATCCACCGCGAGGGCAATGCCCGCGCCGTCTTCGCGCGGAGCGGAAATATGATAAGCGTCGCAGCTCACGCCCATGCCCGCGATGCGGGCGAGGATCTTCGCACCACGCTTCTTCGCATGGGAAAGGCTCTCCAGGACGAGTGCGCCCGCGCCTTCGCCGACAACGAATCCGTCACGATCCGTGTCAAACGGGCGGGAAGCTAGTTCCGGGGCATCGTTCCTAAGGCTGAGGGCCTTCATTGATGCGAAGCCGGAAAGTCCGACCGGGCACACGGCTTCTTCCGCGCCGCCCGCGAGCATGATGTCCGCACGACCGAGACGGATCTGATCCGCCGCGGAAATGATCGAATGGTTCGAGGATGCGCACGCGGAAACCGGGGCCCAGTTCGGGCCCATCCAGCCGAGGCGGATGGCGACCTCCCCCGGGACCATGTTGACGATGGACATCGGGATGAAGAACGGGGAAACGCGGCGCGGCCCCCGGGTGCCGAGCACCACGGAGGTTTCATAATATGTGTCCATGCCGCCGATACCAGAGGTAAGCATCACGCCTGCCCGCGTCACGTCTTCGGCTTTAGGATCGATGCCCGCGTTCTTCAACGCTGTTTCTGCAGCATGAACGGCATACTGGATGCTGCGGGAATAGCGCTTAGCGTCACGTTCGCTGTAGTACGGCGAGACATCGAATACCTTCACCTCGGATGCGAAGTGGACGGCATAAGCCGAGGTATCGAAACGGGTCACATTCGAAACGCCCGATTTTCCGGCAAGAAGGCTGGACCAGAGCTCATCCGGAGAATTTCCAAGCGAACTCACGCAGCCCATTCCTGTAACGACTACTTCTTCCATTTTTTTATCCTTGTGATTGTGAATCGGTGTGCCAAATCTATTAAAAATAGAGAATTTTTCACAGGATGACACGCCTAAAAAGGCGATGAAGCGCACCTAAAAAGGACATTAAATGCCTGTTAAATGAAGGCTCATTTAGGAAGCGGCAAAAATGGAGCGGAAACGGCGGAAGCGTCTGTTACATACAAATTTTTACAAAGGGCACGATAAAAGCCGCAGAATGGATTGCCGCGGTCACTCCGTTCCCTCGCAATGACGAAAACCGTCATCGCTAGCACAACTTCGATAATCACCGCAGGCACCCTCCCCTTCCGTCATTGCGAGCGGAGCGAAGCAATCCAGGTGTCCCGTGCAAAGAAAATTTCGCCACGCCCCGCGGAATTTTGTTAAATATACCACTGAACTAACAAAGAAGACTATCACTATGAAAACTGCGCCTAACCTCGTCTGGATGGACCTTGAAATGTCCGGGCTCGAACCCGACAAAGACGTCATCCTTGAAATTGCAACTATCGTCACCGGTCCGAATCTCGACATTCTCGCCGAAGGCCCCGTCCTCGCCGTTCATCAGGGCGAAAACATCATCACCGGAATGGACGACTGGAACACGCGCCACCACACGCAGAGCGGACTGGTGGACCGGGTCCGCCGCTCGCAGTATTCCATCGCGGACTGCGAAAAAGTCACGCTCGATTTCATCAAGAAATACACCGTGGAAAAGGGCAACCTCCTGTGCGGGAATTCCATCGCGCAGGACCGCCGCTTCATCTACAAGTATATGCCGAAACTCGCGAGCTGGCTCTGCTACCGCAGCGTGGACGTCACTTCCGTCAAGGAACTCGCGCTCCGCTGGTTCCCGAACCTCCCCGAATTCGAAAAGCAGGAAAAGCACCAGGCGCTCGACGACATCCGCGAAAGCATCGCGGAACTCGAATACTACAAGAAGACAATATTCCACCTGCAGCGTCCGTAAGCATTCTCCCCGATGCCGAAGCCGCTCCCGTACAAAGTAAGGCTTTTCAACCGCATTCTGCTCATCACGCTCGCCACGCTGATGATCGTTCAGTGTGTGCGCTGCAGCTTTTTCAAGAACGATAACACGGAGCCCACCGCGCAGGAACTCGAAGCGCAGAAAATGGGCGAAGCGGAAGCCGAGGACGATGACACGCTCCCCCAGCGCGAAGGCATTGATTCCGCAGACGCGCTCGACGAACACGCGGACCTCACGCACGTCTTTCTGCAAAAGGACACCTGCCTCGCGCACCAGATGGACATCATGCTCCGCCGCTACCACCCGGACAACGCGCTCTTCCTCGCCGTGGACGCGAAGACGGACGAAATCCTCGCCTGGGGCGAACGCAAGGAAGGCGCGGTGCAGACCGCCCCGGATTACCTCACCCGCGCAACGTTCCCCGCCGCGTCGCTCGCAAAGACGATCACCCTCGCGGCCGCGCTCGAAACGCGCAAGTACAACTTAAATTCCGAAATTCCAATGATCGGCGGAGGGCACACGCTCTACCTGCGTCAGGTTCGCCCGCGCTTCCCTTATAGCGGCGAGACGATCACCCTCGCGGACGCTTATGCGAAATCCTACAACCCGCCGGTCGCGATCGTCGGAATCTCCGTCGGTCCAAAGAAACTGAAAACCGCCGCGGACAAATTTGGTTTCAACAAAAGTTATCCACAGGGTGTTCCGCAGCGTTCCAGCTACGCTCCGCCGGACACCGGATACGAGCTCGCCGAAACCGCCTGCGGATTCACGCGCAAGACGACGCTTTCCCCGCTTCAGGCCGCAGGGATTTCCCGCGCCATCGTCACGGGCAAGGCTTTCGAACTTCCCTGGTCCTCCGACCACGCGCTCGGTTACGCGCCCATCGCGCCGACACGCCTCCCCGGAACGGAATTCAGCAAGGCGACATACCAGGGGCTCCGCGACGCAATGCTCCACACTGTCCTTAATGGCACGGCGCGGAAGCACATCTCCACGAGAAACATCTCCCACGCGATATTCGACAGGCTTGACATCGGCGGAAAGACAGGCTCCCTAGACGGAGAGAATCCCAAAGGGCGCTACGACTGGTTCATGGGCTTCGCTCAGGACAAAAATGATCCGCAGAACGCGGTCGTGATCGTCGTAATGCAGGCCCACGGCGCAATCCGTTCGCAGCCCTCCACACAGGTCGCCGCGATTTTAATTAACTATTGGGCGAAAGAACATCTGTCCAATATAAACTAGAGGCTTGTAAATGCATTTTACCTGGTGGAACTTGATTCCGACGAACTTCGATGGCACGGCGATCCAGCTCGGGAACTTCCCCGTCCGCTGGTACGGACTCATGTACCTGTTCGCCTTCGCGACCTGCTACGCCCTGATCTGGTATGTGAACCGCAAGGAAAAAATCGGCATCACCAAGGAACAGCTCGACAGCTTCGCGACGTGGGTCATCGCCGGCATCCTCATCGGCGCGCGCCTCGGCTACGTCTGCTTCTACAATCCCGCGCACTACCTCGCGAACCCCCTCGAAATCATCACGCCTTTCCGGTACGATCCTGTGCTTGGATTCCACTTCGTCGGAATTTCGGGAATGTCCTACCACGGCGGACTCATCGGCGCGACCCTCTTCGGAATCATCGGAATACACCGCAACAAGATGCCGCTCTTCGAGGTGCTCAACCTCGGATTCCTCGCCGTCCCGCTCGGCTACGGCTGGGGCCGCTGGGGGAACTTCGTGAACGGGGAACTCTACGGCGAAGTCACCACGAGCCCCATCGGAATGATCTTCCCGCTTTCGGGCGACCTGAACCTGCACCATCCTTCGCAGCTCTACGAAATGTTCTTCGAAGGGATCGTCCTCTTCACTGTGCTTTTCACGCTCCATCACTTCAAATTCTTCAAGAAACAGATGATGCCGCTCTACCTGATGGGCTACGGCACGTTCCGCTTCTTCATCGAATTTTTCCGCCGTCCGGACGTCCAGCTCGGACGCCACGACTTCCTCGGAATGAGCCGCGGACAGACACTCTGCACGGTGATGATCATCGTCGGGATAATCCTGTTCATTTATCAGTACCGCAGACAGAACCGCCTGGAAGCGTCAGGAACGGCGGCAAAGCCCGCGTCCGCGAAGAAAGTGAAGAAATAATTGCCAATCTTAAAACTTGATTCTATGCTAAAGGGTACCCTAAACATTGTTTCAAAAACTCAATAGATCATTCGCCGTTTTTGAAAGTAAGTTTTAATCTTACAACTTTGTAAAATACAGAGCATAGGGAATTCATTAAAAATCCGTTTGCCATAAAGATGACAGATGGACTTTTTATCTGTGGAGAACCCGAAAAAGGGGAATTACTATCTCGATCGCTAAAATTCATCGGAGCGAGCCTAGAGCCGCCTGTCTGGCGCAATGTATTTCGGTGCATCAAAAATGTAATCCGGTGACCGAAGTTTCCGGATTTTCTAAATTTGGCGCACTATGAGCGTTTCGAAAACAGATTTATGGGTCGGCATGGACGTCGGTTCCACCACGGTGAAAATCGCGGTCGTCGATCCTTCCACGGGAAAACTCCTCCACTACTCCTATCAGCGCCACAATGCGATGCAGGCGCAAAAGGTGCTTCAGCTTTTGCAGGAAGCCCACGGGCTTTTCCCGGGCAAGACGTTCGGCGTCGCGTTCTGCGGCAGCGGCGGTCAGCCGTTCGCGGAAGCGACAAAATCATTCTTCATCCAGGAAGTCGTGGCGAATGCGCTCGCCGTGCGCGCGAAGCATCCGGAAACCCGGGTCGCGATCGAACTCGGCGGTCAGGACGCGAAGGTCATCTTCTTTGAACGCGACAAGACGACGGGTCAGCTCATCGCGAGCGACATGCGCATGAACGGCGTGTGCGCCGGCGGTACAGGGGCATTCATCGATCAGGTCGCGGAACTCCTGCGCGTGAAGACGGAGGCTTTCGAATCCTTCGCCTGCCGCGGCAAGAAAGTCTATGAGATCTCCGGACGCTGCGGCGTGTTCGCGAAGACGGACATCCAGCCAATGCTGAACCAGGGTGTGGCAAAGGAAGATATCGCCCTCTCGAGCTTCCACGCCATCGCGAAGCAGACGATCGGCGGACTTGCGCAAGGCATGGAAATCAAACCGCCCGTGATGTTCGAAGGCGGTCCCCTCACGTTCAACCCGACGCTCGTGCGCGTGTTCAAGGAACGCCTGGGCATTACGGATGAACAGGCGATCGTGCCGGAACACTCGGAAGTCTTCGTCGCGTGGGGCGCAGCTCTCGCCGTGGGCACCATGTTCGGCGACAAGGATTGCCAATACCGTGAGGAAGGTTCCCGCGACGCTCTTCTGCACTTCAACGAAGTCCGCCAGGCGGCCCGCAAGGACGACCTGCCCCCGTTCTTCAAGGACAAGGCGGAACACGACGCATTCATCGCGCGCCACCCACTCGCAAGCCCGCATTATCTGCAGCCTGTTTCGGGTTCGACGATCAACGCCTACCTCGGCATCGACGCCGGTTCCACCACCACGAAATTCGTGCTGATGGACGAAAACGAAAAAGTCATCGACGGCTTCTATTCCGGAAACGAAGGCGAACCGCTCGCCGTGCTCAAGAAGGCATTGAACGAACTCGCCGACCGCTACGAGGAATACGGCTGCAAGCTCAACATCCTGGGCGTGGGCACCACGGGCTACGGCGAGCTTTTGTTCGCAAAAGCCGTGCACGCGGACTACCACACGGTGGAAACGGTCGCGCACGCGAACGCCGCCCAGAAACTCCGGCCCGACGTCTCGTTCATCCTCGACATCGGCGGCCAGGACATGAAGGCGATCTCCGTGCAGGACGGCGTCGTGACGGGCATCATCCTGAACGAAGCCTGCTCCTCCGGGTGCGGCTCCTTCATCGAAACTTATGCGCGCTCCCTCGGAATTCCGATGGAGAAGATCGCGGAAATGGCGTTCAGCTCAAAGAATCCTTCGAAGCTTGGAAGCCGCTGCACGGTCTTCATGAACAGTTCCATCATCACGGAACAGCGCGACGGTAAGCAGCCCGAAGACATCATCGCAGGCATCTGCCGCTCCATCATCCAGAACGTTTTCACTAAGGTTATCCGCATCCGCAACCTCGACACCCTGGGCAAAGTCGTAGTGGTCCAGGGCGGGACGTTCAAGAACGACGCCGTGCTGCGTTCATTCGAACAGCTCACGGGCCTCATCCCCATCCGTCCGGAACGCCCGGGCGAAATGGGCGCTATCGGCATCGCGCTGCTCACGAAGCGTTTCATGGAAAAGAAGCGCAAGGAGAATCCGGACGTCAAGTCCGGGTTCATCGGGCTTGAGGCTGCACGCACGTTCAGCTGGCACAACCAGCCAGGACAAATTTGTCAGTACTGCACGAACCACTGCTCGCGCACTCTCGTGACATTCAGCGACGGATCCTGTTTCGTGACGGGCAACCGGTGCGAACGCGGCGAAGTGACCTCCAACCCGGACGATCCGGCGACGAAGAAGCTCATCGCGGAAATCAACCGCAAGATGCTCGCCGTGCCGGACATGGTGAAGCGTACGAATCAGCTTCTGGTGAAAGACTATGCGCCGAAGCAGCTTGTTCCCCCGAACGGCAAGACTATCGGCATTCCGCGCGTGCTCGAATTCTGGTCGAGTCTCCCCTACTGGAAGGCGTTCTTCACCTCCCTCGGCTACGCCGTAGTAGTGAGCCGCCCGAGCGACTACAAGCTTTTCGAATCGGGTCTGCACAGCATTCCTTCCGACACGGTATGCTTCCCCGCGAAACTCGTGCACGGACACGTGCTGCAGCTCATCGAGAAGAAGGTGGACAGGATATTCTTCCCGGTGATGGTCGCCATGCCGAGCGACCACACGAAATTCACGGCGACTTCCGTGTGCCCCGTGGTGCAGGGATACCCGAACGTGTGCAAGAACACGGACGACCCCGAAGGCCATTACGGAATTCCGCTCGACCAGCCCACGTTCCACTGGTTCGACACCAAGATGCGCCGCGACCAGACGGTGCGCTGGTTCCATGAACACTGGGATGTTTCCAGGAAGATCCTTGAAAAGGCAGTGACCGAAGGCGAAAAGGCGCTCGAAACTTACCGCACGACGCTCGTCGAGGATGGCGCGAAAGTGCTCGAGGACGTCCGCAAGAAGAACGAATTCGCAGTCGTACTTGCAGGCCGCCCGTACCATGCGGACATGCTCGTGAACCACAACATCGCGAGCCATTTCACCGCGCTCGGAATCCCCGTGCTCACCACGGAATCCCTGCCCGGCGTCTATGATCAGGACGTACCGAAGCACACCCGTATGGAAGTGAAGAACACGTTCCACATGCGCATGCTCGGCGCGGCGATGATCGTCGCAAAGGACCCGGCGCTCGAACTCGTGCAGATCGTGAGCTTCGGCTGCGGGCACGATTCCATCCTCACCGATGAAATTTCCCGCATGCTCCACGCGAGTTGCGTCAAGGAAATGCTGATGCTCAAGCTCGACGAAGGCGACGCGCGCGGCCCGGTGGGCATCCGCGTCAAGAGTTTCGTCGAAACGGTCCGCGCCCGGCGCAACGCGAACCTTAAACGGGACTTCCCCGCGGAAGAGCTCTTCCCGGTCAAATTCATGCCGGAGGACAAAGCGCGCCGCACGATCCTCGTGCCGAACCTTTCCCGCGGCTTCAGTTTCCTCGGCGCGGCGTATTTCCGCTCCATCGGCTACAAGGCGGAATGCCTGCCGCTCGCGGACAAGCACGCAATAGAACTCGGCAAGAAGTTCGTGCACAACGACATCTGCTTCCCGGCCCAGGTGAACATCGGCGAAAACCTCGCGTGGCTCGAACGCCACCCCGAAGTGAAGCAGTCCGACATCACCGTCGGCCTCGCGAAAAACTGCGAGAACTGCCGCGCCGTGCAATACGCCGTGCTCGCCCGCAAGGCGCTCGACGAAGCCGGCTACAAGGACGTGCCCATCATCACGACGGGTTCGGACACAAAGAACATGCACCCGGGCTTCAAGCTCGACCTGTGGTTCCGTCTGCACATGCTCTGGGGCATCGCGACGATGGACTGCATCGAGACCATCTACCGCGCAAGCCGCCCGTACGAAGTTCACAAGGGTGACACGCAGAAGGTCTACGATCACTGGCTTCCCCTTCTGATGGAAGAAATCGGAAAGCTCCCGAAGAGCAGCATAGCCTATCCACGCACCGTGCTCAAGATGCTCGAATATGCGATCGAGGATTTCAACAAGGTCGAAATGGACCGCAGCGTGCGCAAGCCGCGCGTCTCGCTCCTCGGCGAAATCCTGATGAACTACCACCCGAGCGCGAACGGGTTCATCGAAGACTATCTGATGAACAACGGAATGGAAGTCGTGCTCCCCGGCATGATGGACTTCTTCCGCGTGGACGAAGTCGTGCGCATGGAAAAGCTCAAGCGCGGACTCATCCAACACCCGATGGAGAACTGGATCCTCGGCGGTATCACGGGCAAGGTCTACACCTTCGCGGTAAAGCAGATCCAGGAACGCGCCAAGCGCTACAAGTACTACGAGCACCACGCGGACTGCTACGAGCTCGTGCACCTCATCGGCGACATCATCGATCCGACGTACAACACGGGCGAAGGCTGGCTCATCCCGGGCGAAATTCTGTACAATGCCGGGAAGGGCGTGAACAGTTTCATCATCGTGCAGCCGTTCGCCTGCCTCGCGAACCACATTTCCGGCCGCGGACTCACCAAGGCCGTGAAAGCACGCTTCCCGCACATCCAGGTGCTTTCGCTGGATTACGATCCGGACACGAGCTTCGCGAATATAGAGAACCGCCTGCAAATGCTCATCATCAACGCGCGCGAACTCGAAAAGTCGACGCACATCCAGCAGGAACAGGAAAAGACGTTGCACACAAAGTAACAAACTGTTTTCCTTAAGACATCACAGGCTCCGGATTTGAAAATCCGGAGCCTTTTTTCTACCTTTGGGCGCACTATGCTCAATGTTTCCAATGTCAGTCTCCAATTCGGCGGTCGCGTCCTTTTCAAGGACGTGAACCTTACGTTCCAAAAAGGCAATTGCTACGGCATCATCGGCGCTAACGGCGCCGGCAAATCCACGTTTCTCAAGATCCTTTCCAAGGAACTCGAACCGAACACGGGCGATGTGACTTCGAACGCGAACGAACGCCTCGCGGTCCTCAGGCAGGACCACTTCGCCTACGAGAACAACACCGTCAAGGAAACGGTGATGATGGGTTTCCCGGAACTTTACGAGACGAGCAAGAAGCGGGACGCCCTCTATGCGCTCCCCGAGATGAACGAGGCGCAGGGCATCGAGGCAATGAACATTGAGACGCGTTTCGGCGAAATCGGCGGCTACGAAGCGGACTCCAGCATCTCCGTGCTTCTCAAGGGCCTCGGCATTCCCGAGGAACTCCACGAGAACCTGATGGAAACGCTCGAC
>JBAYFD010000042.1:0-10721 GCA_041667365.1 Fibrobacteraceae bacterium
GTTCGTCCAGTCCTTGCGCGGGGAATCCCCGGCGCGCGTCGAAAGCGCGAAGATCTTCACCGAATCGCCGGCGCTCACCTCCGCGTTCTTTTCGAAGAGGGCGAACCCGCGGACCTGCACCCCCGCAGACGGCAGATCCCGCGAAGCGAAACGCACTGCGAAATAGCGGGAACGCACCGGAAGCACTTTGTATGCGGAAACGGGCCCGGCGACCGTTTTAGAAAGCGCGGACTTCCAGTGATTTTCAAGCGCCTGATGCGCTCCGGGGTAAGGCGCGTAATCTTCCGTCCAATAGGCGAGCTCAAAACGGGCGGGGCGGAGGCTCCCCCAGACGATGCGCACGGAATCCACCGCACGGGCCTCATGCAGGTCGAACACGAACCAGGGCGGATCGAGGGTATCTTCGACATCCCCCCACCAGAACGTCGCCGTATCGCCGTCGATGAGGTTCGAGCGCCGGTTAAAGCCCCAGTTCTCCTTCGACGTGCCACGGTAAAGCATTTCCCCGAGGAACCCCGGGGACCAGGCGGAATCCGAAGGAATCCAGATTCCCGTGGAATCGTAGCGCCCAGTTCCGTTCCAGTGGTATTCGTTCGAAAGCGAACCGTCCGGGAAACGGAAGTAATTGAACCCGGCGCTCCGGAGCGCCGGGAATGCGGCATCGTAGCGGTCCGGCGGGTTCCAGATGGCGAGGTCGGCCCCGAAAAGACCGTCAGTGCGCAGAACGGCGCCGGCAGAATCCCCGATGGTCACGGTGACGGGAGCCGCGGAAACAAGTCCCGCAACGGAAAGGGAAAGAATTGTCGAGCGTAGCATAATTTCTCCTCAATTTGTCTTCTTTGAAAATACCTTCAAAAAAAGCGCTGTATCTCTTAAAAATGAACCTTGACAAGTAAACGGACATAAAATATATTTGGGGCGCTGAATCTGGGGATATAGCTCAGTTTGGTAGAGCGATAGGTTCGCAATCTATAGGTCAGGAGTTCGATTCTCCTTATCTCCACTTAAAAAGGCCCGCCTCAAAGCGGGTCTTTTTATATATCCATTCACGTACACACTCGCAAACCGCATTTAAAAATGATAACGGCTCCCATACCTTACGGAGGAGCCGCAAACAGACAGACTTAAAACTTCAGAAAATTTTAGACTTCGGGTTCCTTGCCGCCACGATGGCAGGACGCAGCAAGCGCATCGTAGTTGCACTCGAGGAAACTGCCGATGATGATGCCCACAAGGAAAGCGATGAAACCGATGAGAAAGCCTTTTTTCATAACAACCAAGTCCTGTTGAAGATACTCCAAAAATAGATAAAAACTCCAGTTCCGGGAATAGGGAACCCGGAAAAGCCGCAAAAAAGCAGGGCATTGTGATGCGGCTCAATGCGGACCACTGCGTTCCTTGATTTTCCAGGCGAGGTCCGCATTCGCGGAATCCCGCGCATACTTATAGCTAGGAACGAACCCCTGGGCAATCCCGGCGAGTTCCTCTCCGCCCACGGCGAACCAGTCATTCTGCATCCTGGCGAACCCTTCGGTCGTATCCACGGGAGTCCCCGTCGAATCATAGAGGCGGTACAGCGTCACCGGCGTCTTGATATTGAAAATATTGCTTTCGATGTAGCATCTCGCGGAATCCGTGCAGGCGATGCCGCTCCCCGAAACATCGAGGAAGAAATTGTCATAGGCATGAAGGTGGCCGAACCGCGCGAGGACCGCTGAATTTTCAAGGCCCGCGAAATAGTTGTGATGCAGGGTGAACGTCTGCGAGGACTCGACGTACTTGTCCGGCTGGAGACCGAACAGAATCGCCGTCTGGCCGCTTTCGAAGCGGGACCAGGAAACGGTCACGGAATGGGAGCCGCGCTTGATGTCCATCTCCACCAGCGGATAATCGCGGAACGTGCAGTGATCGACCCACACGTAGCTCGAAAGATTGTGAACGGAGAGAGCGCGGCGCGAAGTGCTGTCAAGTGCCATAACCGCAGGTTTCTCGAACGTGAGGTTCTCAAAAACGAGATGACTCGAGGAATCCGTAAGGATCCCCTTGCCCGTGATGCGGATGTCACGCCCGCGGCCGTCTATCGTCTTGTAGGAACGGATGCGGAGCGGAGACGCCAGGTTGTACGTACCGCTCTGCGCAAAGAGGATCCATTCCGCGCTGTCCTTGTAGGCGCAATAGCGGAGCGAGCCCGAAACGGGCCGGTTCGCCGTGTCCAGGTCCGCGGTCGTCGTCACGATGCAGACGTTTCCGCCTTTAACGCCCGCGCCGCCTTTAATGCCCGTGGCGAACCCGATGACAGACGCGAGGAGGGAATCATGCTTCGCCCAGTCCCCGTCCGGATAAACGGAGGTGACGGAATGGGTGCTCACCTTCACGGAATCGAGCGCAGTGGAGTCAATACCGCCGAGGAACACATCGTCAAGGAAAACGGTATCGCCCGTAGCGACGGAGAAATCGATGCGGTTAACGACCGTGCCCGTGACGGAATCCGAACCGTAAGCCGTCATCCGTGAAAGCGGAATGGCATAGCCTTTCCAGTGCTTTTCGAGCGTGACCGTCGTTTCAAGCCCGGCTTCTTTTGTACCGAATTCGCCGCGGGCGAGAGCTATGCGGAGCTTTCCCGAACCGCGGGCGGAGAAATATACCGTGTCAAGGCCCGGAAGTTTATAATCCGTCATCCAGAGACCGAGGAGGAAGCCGAGCCTTTTCGTCGTGCGGGCGCAGCCGCCGGACGCGCAGCCGGCGCTTCCCGAATAAGCGCGGGTGAGGGATTCATCCCAAAGAGGCATAATGTTTTCGCCGGAAGCATCGAGCGTGTACCACCAGCCGTCGCCGAGGATAGCGCCCGTAGCGGACTGCCCCGTGAAGGACTCGAAATTTTCCACGGCGAACCCACGGGCCGCGCCGAGCGTGATATTTTCAAGCGAATCGCCGGAATTCGCCGTGACCATAACTGCGCCGCGGTTCGACCGGCTTTCGACGACGACCTTGAATTCTCCCGGAGGGAGGGAATCCACGGTGAAATTGCCGGCGCTGTCAGGAACGATGTAGCGCTCAAGCCCCGGAATGCGGATGACGGACGGGCCCTCGCCCACCGGAACCGTGCCGCGTATGGCGGAAAGCGCGCCGAGGGTGTCCGTGGAAAGTTGTACAAATTCGGCCCCATCGACGGTAACGCCCGCCACAAGTCCGAGCGCCGCGGAATCCGTCACAAGACGCGCCTCGATCACATAATCGCCGGAATCATTCACTTCCAGTTTCGCCGCGCCATTAGCATCCGCAGTAGTCCATTCTGCGGAATCGACGCCGTCCGGCATATAGGCCGCGGGCAGAATACGCACGTGCGCATAAGCCGCAGGGCGGCCGTCCGGAGTAACGACGTTCATCGCAATCGTGGACTCCGCTTCCGTGCCGCCGGCATGCCGGTCATCGGAACAGCCCGTGAAAAGCGGCAGAAGCGCAAAACCGAACGCTAATAGTGGTTTCATGCCTCACCCCCATCATCCGCATTTTCAGCCGTTTCGCTGCCGCGTATCCGGCGCTTGCGACCGCGGCGCACAGGAGGCGGATACGGATCGCTCAGCGGGAACAATTGCATTCCCAGCTGAAAGACCCGGTTGCCATTTTTGTTCTGCGCCACGCGGCCCAGGACCTCGCGGCGGAACCGGCGCACCATTTCGACCAGATCCGTATAAGTCTCCGGATCGCAGGAAAACACGAGCGTCGACAGATTGCGCTCCGTATTCGGAAACCGGTCCATCGCCGTCTGCGCCACATTCAGGTTCTGCTGAATGTAAGAATTCACCGCCGTATTGTATGTCGCGGCGCCGCTAGTGATGAAGCCTTCCGTCTGCATAAATGAACCGTCTTCATTTTTACGTATAAGCGAAAGCCGTTCCAGAAGCGCGATGGATGCTTTGACCTGCGAAGCGGAAATCGGCGGACGCACCATCAGCCCGAGTTCCGCGTCATCACCCACATAAGGGTAAAAAGTCAACAGTTCACGGATGACGGCGTGGTACCACTCGTCAAAATAGGCGAACTGGTCCTTCGCAAGAGCCTGGACCTTACATTCCTTCGCCGCCACCAGTTTTTCAAGAGAAGCGCGGCCCTCGGAATTCGTTTTCGCCTGATTAAAGGCGACCATGTTTCCGAAATATTCTTTTTCGCGTGCGTCCTTGCAGAACAAATCCGCGAAAATGGAAATGAGGCGCGGCGTGATGTTGCGTTTTCCCTGAATGATCTTTACGAACAACGTAGCGTCGAACTCGCCAATTTCAGCGATGTGGCGATAGCTGAAGCGCCAGTCCGCGGAATGGCGCTCTTCGTAAGCGTCGCGCAGAAAGTCACGGTAATTCAGATATTCAAAGACATTCACAGCCATCAGCACACACCCATACTCAAAAAAGAATGACCGGAAGCGCCCCTAAATACTGAAAAGAGACGCTATCCGGCGTTCAAATTAGAAAATCACTTATCGGAATGCCCCCGGAACGCCTGCATTTTACGAAGAACAGGTACGCCGTTCACAGAGACATCAACGAGATACACCCCCGCACGGAACAAAGTTTCACGGAAATCCAGCGCATGCGTCCCGGCGGAAAGATTAGCAAATTCAGCGTATACGGAGTGCCCGAGCGCATCAAATACACGCACGGAGCAATAGCCGCCCCTTGCAAGCGTGATGCGGCCCGTCACGAAATCCAGGGAAAAGCCATTCACGGCGAACGAAGATTTTTTCAACAGTTCCGGCCCTTCGGTCTTGCGGGAAACGCCGCTGATATCAAAAGCGACAAAGTCGATATTCGGCCCGCCTTCCGCCGTCGTGGATTTTATCACGAACGGGAATTCAACGGCATCGATCCAGACGCCTGTCACATAGGCTGTGTCCCAGGTATCCCACGAGCCCGTCGCCGGAAATTCCACCGCATAGGAATAGCCATCGGACAAGAACGTCATCGGGCGCGGAGCCGTGCCGCCGTTCGCATAGCGGATCGCGAGCGCCGCATTCGAGGAAGACTGATCGGAGGCGAACGTATAATAGGCGACACTCGAATCGGTGTTCGCAATATTGAAAAATCCCGCGCCGGTATAGCCCGTATGGTTCGTATCCGTCGTTCCGGAACCGGAATCCGGATTCACCATATCGATCACGGAACGGAACGCAGCGTTCCCCGCGGAGGAAGAGGACGCCGCGATAACGGCGGAAGAAGAACTTGCCGCGGAAGAGGATGACGGCGCGGCGCAGGCAGTCGTCACAGGCGTGCAGGAAGATCCGCTGGCAAACATCGCCGTGTAAGTCGCGGCGCAGGCTCCCATCCTGATTCCGTAATAAATGGAATCCGTGGACACTTTATTGCAGTTCGCATCCGCCCAGTACTGGAACGTTTCACCGGATCCGGAAACGACGCGGAGCGTGACCGGAGCGCCCTGGGGAAGCGCCTGGGACTTTGTTACAAGTCCGGTGGTCGCGATATTCGACTTCACCGTGAGCGCGTAGCGGGTTTTGATCGCAGATGTGAGCGCGACGAGAGCGGGCTGTCCGTCCATTTCATCCACAAGCATATTGGCGTGCCCCACCGATCCCGCTTCCTGGAAATGGGTGCCGCCGTCATTCACTCCGTCCCGATAATTCGGATATTCACCGGCGAGGAGGAACTTGAAAAGGAACCGCGTGATGTACGCCTGACCATAACTGGAATACTGATTCCAACTTTTCATATTCAGGTCAAGAAACGGAATGCCGTCCTTGGCGGCGAGCGCTTTCATCACGCCACGGTAATCCTGCTCCACGAACACGTTCCGGAGAGTCGTTCCTTTCCACGCGTTCATCACCATCGGAGAGACGAACACCGGGGTCGCGCCCCAGTTCTTAGCGGAATCCACATAAATTTGTAAGTAATAGGCAAAAGAATCCAGAGGAACCTGGCGGGAGTTCGTGCCGAAATACCGGTCATTGTGACCGAACTGGATAAAGATGAAATCGCCTGACTTCACATGGGATTTAAGACTTGCAAGACGCCCGTCCGTATAAAATGTCTTGGAGCTGCGCCCTCCGATGGCGACATTGTTGACTTTGACTTTCGACGAATCGAAGAAAGCGGCGAGTTCCTGTCCCCAGCCCGTCTGCGGATAAGCGGACGCAGCATAATTACACACCGTGGAATCTCCGATCACATGGATAGTGACGGATGTCGTGCCGCTCTCGGAAAGGGAGAGAAACGCCGCGACGGACAAAAGGAAAAGTATTCTCTGCCTCATGCACCACACTCCTTATCAACGGACATCTATTCTAAAAGCCGTCGCTCCGGATTTCCCGGACATCTTCACGACAACGCCGTAGGTACCGCGGGCAAGGGGCGCAGGCACGGACAATCTATTCGCTCCCTTTGAAAGCAGGACTCCGGAGCGGTACGCGCACGTACCGTCCATCCGAAACAGACGCAGGTCCGCAAAGCCGGAAACGCTGGAATAAAGGACGCCATCCGCAAAGCGGAACGCCGGCGACGCAGTGGATTCCGGGGAAATGACCGCCGCCGGAGCCTCGCCTTTCTTATAGACCATGCGGTCAAAGCCAAAGGCAGTAATATTCGGGCCGCCGTCCGCCGTCATGGAAATGAACTTGACGGAGCCGTCTCCGCTGAAAAGATCCATGTCCATATAGGCAGTATCCCAGGTAGTCCAGCTCCCTGTCGGAGGAAAATCGATATAATAATCATGATCGCCCAGGTATGCGTTCACCATGCGATTTGCCGAACCTCCGTTCGCATAGATCACGCCGAGGGTCGCATAACCCGCAGTGGGCGAAGTCAGATAGTATTCCGCAAAAGAATTGGCTTCGTTCGCGAAATTCCAGTAGCCGGAGCCGAGATACCCCGCGTTCGCGGATTCGGAATAGCCCGCGCCCGCGGTATCCGGCGTATACGCATAAAAGAGGGACGCAAAGCTCATCGCGGCGTGCGAGGAAAAGGATTCCTCCGTTCCAGAAGACGAAGAAATTTCAATCAGCGCGGCGCTGGAACTGGAATTGACCTTCAGGCCCGAAAAATCAACCGCGGTGCCCGTGCCCGCGTACTTCTGCGCGGTGCCGTTAGCATAAACAGCGGTGTACTGCGTCGATTTTTTACCCATCACGAACGTTTTGATGAAAGACGCCGTCACGGTCGTCTGGGAATTCGTGCTCACCAGATTGCCACCGCCGTCATACCAGCCTTTAAAAGCGGCGCCCTTCGCCTTCGCAACCGTCTTGAGCGTCACGGTCATTCCCTCAGGGTAATAGGCGCTGACGGTCGTCATCGAATCCGCGCCCTCCGGGGAGACTTTCACATCCACCTGATACATCGGCTTCAGATAATTCGCGAGCCTGCGCACGGAATCCGCGGAATGTTCGCGGATCTGTTCCGTGACCATGCGGCCCATCGCGTTCGCGCCCATCTGCTGCAAATGCTGATTATCCGCCGTACCGGATGCCCAGCCCGAATACTCCCCCGCGGGGAAATACATCTGAAAGAATTCATGATCATAAGCCTCGCCGACATCCAGCAGCAGATTTCTGGAAAGCGTATCCAAATCAATCAGCGGGGCGCCCGTCGTTACAGATAAATTGCGCGTATAGGCCGGATAGGCGTGATACGACTCATAAACGGAATCCGCATTTGTAAAATTTCCGCGGCGGATAGGAGTGAGAAGAATGGGATAAGCGCCGCGCGCACGCGCCTCGGTCACCATCGCCGTCATATAATGATTGAAGGAATCCTGTCCGACTTTGTATCCATTATCATTCGCGCCGAACATAATGAAAACATAATCCCCCGTCTTAAGCATATCGCGGATTCCCGACGTGGAGACGCCCGTCTGTTTATTGACAAAATTAGAACTCCAGCACCCTTTATAATATGTAAGGGACGTCGTGCCGCCGCAGCCGCCGTTGTAGACGGTGACATAATCGGCATCGAAGAAAAAGCTGAAATCCTGTCCCATGCCATGTTTAGGATAATAACCGGTTCCCCAGTCCTGCATAGTCGAGTCACCGCAGAGATAAATGGTGATCTTCGCTGCCCAGGAAAGCGGCGCCGCAAGCATAAGCCCGGCCAGGGCAAAGCGCAGGAACATTTTCAATTTTGCATTCATTCTTCAATTTTCCCCGTTCACTTCACAACTGCCCGGCGGATCATTCCGGCAGGCTGGCCGTTCAAGCGGGAGCGGATCAGATAGATCCCGTTCCCAAGCCGCACTCCACTGAACGGGACGAAATTCGCGCCCCGGTTCACCGCCAGGGAGACAGCCGCGACCCGGTCGCCCCCCAGATCAAAAATTTCCAGGGCGAGCGTTCCGGAAACCGGAGCGACGAAATAATCCGGGGAGCTCCAGTGAGCGGGCATCGGCGCCGATTTCGCAGGAACGTCGGTCGTGCCCGTAAAGGAGATCCCGGTGACATCGAAGCCGAGGTAATCAATATTCGGCCCGCCATTCGCCGTAGCGGAAGTGAGCGTGACCGTATTTTTCCCGGCGGCAAGGGTGACTTTGACCGAAACGATATTCCACGTCGTCCAGTCCGCCGTCGCATCGAATGTAACCGTGCCGGCCGGAGTTCCGTTCACGGAGAGCGTCATCGCCCGGTCCGCGGAAGCCGCCGTACCGTTCGAGTACCGGAGAAACAGAGTGACCGTGCCCGCGGAAACCGCCGTGATATCCCAGGTCGCATAGCTCCCGGACGCATTCGTGAAGTTGTAATAGGCACCGCCAATCTCATAACCGGCATTCGCGCTTTCCGAAGCCCCCTGGCCCGCATTCGGCGAAGATGCGTCCAGTTTCGTCACGATGTTCAGGGCGGCGGAAGAAGATGACCCCGTGGAAGAAGACGAACCGGCGGCATAGATATTCGGCTGTGTAGCCTTTGAATCCGCATGGTCCGGAAGGTAATAGCCCAGATGAGGCGGCTGATTGTACGCGACATTCTGCCACGCGATGCTTTCGCGGTACTGCGGATCGCTCATCAGGGCATACACACGGTGCGGCGTCGTGACCGCGGTTTCGATGATGTTGATGACGCCCGCTTCCGAAGAACTTCTCATAATGATCTCTTCGCGGTAATCGCCGAGGATGTCCGCGATAAGGCAGGGATTGGATTTCGTGGAATTATTCGTCGTGGAGCTGTTTATCGCGTACAAATTCAAAAGCCGGTTCACGCCGTTGCCGTTCCATTTTTCAAGCTTCCCGCCCGTGCCCGTGGCTGCGCCCTTATCGGAGCTCGTGCCGTCGAAAAGTTCATCGTAAAGGTCGCCGTCCCAGTAGAGGCGAAAATTAATCGAAGGCTTCGTCGTCGAAATGGATGTCTTCGTGACCGCATTGTAGACGTTCGCATCCGCGGCGCTCCACATTTCAAAACCGCGGTGCGTGGAATCGATGTCCGCGGCGAGCCCGCGCCCATTGTCTGCGCCCGTCTGAGCGACAGTGAAAATTTCGGAGCCGTCGCCAGCGCGCAGTTCCGCGCTGTACTTCGCCGATGTTTCCTCATGTACGTCCCAGGTTTCAAGGCCGGCGAGATCCGGATTCATATCGGAGACGTGGAGGGCATCGCCGTGACCGAGACCCGTGCGGTAACGGAGCGTGCCGTCGTGATTGAGCGCCGCCGCGCCATAGATGATTTCGTCATAGCCGTCGCCGTCAAGGTCCGCAACGCTCAGATTATGATTGCCCTGCCCGTAAAGCCCGGCATTCGCCGGACTCGAATATCGCCACACGTTCGTGAGCGTCTTGCCGTTGAAGTTATAAGCGGCGAGATACGCGTAGGTGTAATACCCGCGGCACATCACAAGGCTTGGGTGAACCCCGTCAAGATACGCGATCGCGGCAAGCATACGCTCGCTTCTATTCCCGTAGTTATCGCCCCAGCCGGACGAAGTCTGCGCCTGTACACTGCGGGAAGGCCAGTAATCGATGGTCGTTATCGCCTTGCCCGTCGTGCCGTTAAAGACCGTCAGATATTCATTTCCGCTCATGATCGTGCCCGTACCCGTGCGGTAATCCGCGGACGCGCTTCCGATGACCGTTCCCGCACCATCCACCGTGCCGTCGGACGTTTTCATCGCGACTTCGGCCTTTCCGTCGCCGTCAAGGTCATACACCATGAACTGCGTGTAATGCGCACCGGCACGGATGTTGTGCCCGAGGTCAATGCGCCACATCTTCGTCCCGTTTAATTTATACGCATCGATATACACGTTCCCCGTATAGCCCGAAGCGGAATTGTCCTTGGAATCCGAAGGATCCCACTTGACGACCAGTTCATATTCCCCGTCGCCGTCAAGGTCGCCCACGCTCATGTCGTTCGGATAATATTTGCAGGTGGAATTGTCCGGCATCGTCATATCCGCCGGAACGTCAAGGGTTAGGCTCCTGTACGCGGCGGAGCCGTAGCTGTCCTTGTAGCTGTTTTCAAAGACGGCGACCGCGGACGATGTCTTTCCTGCGGCATCCTTGAGCGTATACACGCTGGACGTGGAACCGCCCGCATCGAGATACGTCGTCGGGGCGGTAGAGGAAATCGCAGCGATCTGCGCGCCGTCCCTGTAAAGGGTAAAAGTAGCCGTCGGCAAGTCCGTACCGAGAAGCCGCCAGCTCACGAGCATTCCCGAAGCGGTCTTCGCCGCGATGAGTCCCCGGCCCAAAGCCTCCATCTGCCGCGCGGATGCCGCGGACGCGACCGAAACGCAAAGCAA
>JBAYFD010000043.1:0-10691 GCA_041667365.1 Fibrobacteraceae bacterium
AACGGGCAGCCGATGAATTCGTACAAGGTGAAGGACCGCGTCTATTTCATGATGGGCGACAACCGTGATAATTCAGCGGACAGCCGCTACTGGGGCTTCGTAGGGCAGCGGAACATCAAGGCGAAGGCCTTCGTCGTGTACTTTTCGTTCGAGAATTCCGACGGCTCGTTCTCCTTCGGGAACCCCGTTTCGTGGTTCACCATTCCGTTCAAGATCCGCTGGACGCGAATCGGCAAGATCATTCCGCTCATCTGAGGCACTGAAGAGTGAAGTCGCTTTCTCCCTTGTTCCTTTGCGTTCCGGCGCTCCTCATCGGGTGCGCTACGGTGGTCGCGCCTTCGGGCGGGCCGGAGGACAAACTCCCTCCGCGCGTGGCGGCTGTGTCGCCTGCGCCGAACGCGGTGAATCAATCCCGGGAACTTGCGGTGAAGGTGCAGTTCGACGAGTGGATCAATTCCACGGTGTCGCGGAGCGCGGTGACTATTTCGCCTCCGATCGAGAAGAAGCTCCGCTTTGAAGTGGACGGGGATCTCCTTTCGATCACTTCGAAGTCGAAGCTGGATTCGAATACGACTTATACGCTCACGGTCGGGAGCGGACTCAAGGACCTGCATGGGAACGCCGTCGCGAAGCCGTTCCAGATCGTGTTCTCCACGGGCTCTTCCATCGATTCGCTTTCCGTTTCGGGACGCGTGAGCGTGACGCCCGCGATGATCAAGCAGAAGCAGTACCCGACAGTCGGGCTTTTCCCGGTGGGCAAGGAACGTTCCTCCCGCCGCTATCTCGCGAAGTACAGGGACACGACGGGCACGGTTCCGGATTCCGTTCCGCGCCTTGATTACGAGCCGCCCCTGTTCGCGACGCAGTCGGATAGCAACGGCTGGTTCAGGCTCGGCGGCCTCAGGCCCGGACATTATCAGGTGGTCTCGTTCGTGGATGCGAACGGGAATCAGCGCATCGAGCCGTCCGTGGAATGGGCGGGCGTCGCGGACAAGGACCTGAATCTTACTCCGGAAATGAAGGATTCCCTGTGGATCGTGCTCGCGGACCAGGACACTTCGCTGCTTTCTCTCGAATCCGTCACGCAGGCGGGCGCTTATATGCTCTCCGCGAAATTTCTGCGGAACATCGTGATCGATAGCGACTTTGTGCGCAACGGGAACTGCCGGCTCACGGCGAAGGATTCCTCCAGACGTTATCCCGCCGCGGTTTTTAGAAATACAAAGGACGCTTCGCCGATGTTCTACTTCAATCCGGCGCCGGCGTGGGACAGCACTTATACGTTCAGCTGCGGCTCCGCCGCGGATTCGCTCGGACGCAAATTGGATCCGCGTCTGAATTCGCTTTCGATCACCTGGGAGAAAATAAAGAATGATACGCTTCCGCCGGCGATCGTCGCCGTTACGCCTGCGAACGGGATAAAGAACGTGTTCCCGAAGGAGCCGGCCGTCATCGCTTATGACAAGCCGTTCGCGGGGGATTCCCTGCGGGCGGAGCTGTTCGCTATCGTGAACAGGGATACGCTTCCCGTGGCGGTGACACGCCTCGATACGGCGCGCTTCGAAGTCCGCGCGTATTACCCGTGGCCGACGGACGCGAAGGTGAATCTGGTGCAGGCCTATATGGATACGACGCTCAAGGCTGCGGACAGCAATGGCGTGCGCGATACGGTCATCGAACGCAAAATGCGCAGTCTCACGAAGTTCGAGACGGTTGCGAAGCTCAAGCTCGCGTCGCTCTACGGCGTGATTCCCGGCGGAAAGCTTGATACGCGGGCGCGTCTGCGCTCCGTGGAGACGGGCAAGGATGTGATCGTCCCCTGTGACGCGACGGGGACGTTCCGCGTGAGCGACCTTCTGGAAGGCTCTTACCTGCTGGATTATTACCGTGTGAAGCAGGGAAGCGACGTTCCTTTCGCCGGAAAACTTTCTCCGATGGAGCCCGGACTCCCGTGGCGCGCCGCGGCGGATACGGTGAAAATCGTGAACGGGCCGAATACGCTTTCTGACCTTGTGAAGAACCTGCCCGTTCTTCCTTAAGTGCGGTGTGAATTTTAAAATGAGGATAACTGAATGAAACCGAATATCTTTATCGCCCTGGACCTTGAAACGACGGGCCTTGACTTTGAACACGATGAAATCATCGAAGTCGCGATGGTGCGCTTTGAGAACGGCGTGATGGGGGAATCCAAGGATTTCCTGGTGAAGCCGAAGCAGGAGCTCCGCCATTTCATTCAGATGCTTACCGGAATAGCACCGGAAGACCTTTCCTCCGCGCCTGATTTTGGAAGCGTCGCTGGCGAAGTCCGCGCGTTCATCGGCGAGAATCCGATCGTTGCGCACAATGCCCTGTTCGATTCGACGTTCCTCAAAAATGCTTTCGGTAACGTTGGCGTCTCCATCGACGACGTTCCCGTTTTCGACAGCCTCACGCTTTCGCGGATTGCATTCCACGAGGTTCCGAACCACAAGCTCGAAACGCTCGTGAAGGCGCTCGGCATCGTCCGCGAGAAGGCGCACCGCGCGCTCCCGGATGCGGAAGCCTGCGGCAAGGTTTTCCTCAAGGCCTTTGAGGAGATCGACAAGTTCAGCGCCTTTGAGAAGCATGAACTCCACCGTTCCGCGGCGGGTTCCGTCTGGGCGGCCGTTTTCGATGACTGCGCCTGCGATCACGAATCTCTCGTCCCGGCGATTTCGGAAGACGTCCCTGCGCCCGAGGTGGATAAAAAGGCGCGCATTCCACGCATCCGCGAATTCTTTGGCGCGGACGGAATCCTTGCGAAGAAAATTCCGGGCTTCGCCATCCGCGCTTCCCAGACGGATTACGCCGAAGTCGTGGAACGCAATATGTACAAGGGCGGGCTCGCCGTACTTGAAGCGGGCACGGGCACGGGCAAGACGCTCGGCTACCTCGTTCCGGCGGCCATCCGCGCGATGGCGGGGGAACGCGTTATCATCAGCACGGCGACGCGCACGCTTCAGGAACAGCTTTCCAGGCATGATTTCCCGCTGATCGCCCCGCTTTTCGGCGGTGCCGTTTCTGCGATGATCCTCAAGGGCCGCAGCAATTACATCTGCTTCCGCAAATTCCAGGAACATCTGGATGCCCCCGAACTTCTGCTCGCTCCCGAAGAGCGTGATTCCTTTATGACGCTCATTCCGTGGGTGGAACGCACCGCGACGGGCGACGGCTCCGAAAATTCAGGTTTCAACCTGAATCGCAACAAAATCCTGTGGCAGAAAATTTCGAGCGATGCCGCGACCTGCACGGGCGAACGCTGCCCGTTCTACGGTCACTGTCCTGCTCTCCTCGCTAAAAAGCGCGCCGCCAAATCGAATCTCATTTTTGTGAATCACGCGCTGTTCCTTTCGGACCTTTCGCTTGATTTCGCTCTCCTTCCGGCTTACGACCACATCGTTTTCGATGAGGCACACCGCCTCCCGGCCTTGAGCCACGCGGCTTTCGGGCGCACTGTGCGCTTCTTCCGCCTGCGCAACATCGTCAAGGCTCTCGTGCACATGAAGTCCCCGGACAAGGGACTCGTCGCCGAGATTGAGAATAAATTAAAGTCCATGCCCGACGCCCCGGCCGATGCACTTACTTTGTGCGAAAATATCCGGGGCGGACTTTCCGAGTCGGAAAAACAGCTCCATCGCTTTTTTCTCAAGATGGGCAAGAAACTTGGCAAGCATAAGGACCTCGGCTTCCGCTACACGCAGGGAATCCTCGCCGAATTTGATTCCGACCCCGCGCCGGTCATCGCAGCGCTGGAATCTCTCCGCGGAACGATTGAAAAACTTTGTACGGAACTCCGCGAAGGTTCCCTCGGAAACTTCGTCCGCAACCTCGAAGGCGCGGGCTCGGAACTCCAGCATTTCCAGGATGACTTCGCTTTCATCACGCAGGGGAATCGCGAAGACTGGGTGTTTTATCTGGAAGAACCGTTCAATCCGCATACGGTCATCATGCACGCTGTTCCGCTGGAACCGGGCAACCTCTGGGCGGAAAAATTCTATCCGTGGATCAAGTCCGCGACGTTCACTTCCGCGACCCTTTCCGTGCAGGGAACGTTCTCCTATTTCACGTCCCGCATGGGAATGACGGAAGCGTCGCTCCCCAAGGGAAAGATTCCCTTCGAACGCATTTACGAGCCGCCTTTCGATGTGAACGCGCGCCGCACCGTCCTCATCGCGGATTTCCTCCCGAAGCCGAGCGACCCTGCGTTCCAGGCGAAGCTCGAAGAACTCCTCTGCGCGATTCTTCCGGAGAATAAGCGCAATACGCTCGCCCTTTTCACAAGCATTGCAAGCATGACAAAGGCGCATGCGGCGCTTTCCCCGCTCTTCGCGGAAAAGAAGAAAAGCCTCCTCGCGCAGCATATCGACGGCGGCATGGACAATCTCGTGGAACTCTTCCGCAAGGAACGCGAATCCTGCCTCCTCGGGTGTCAGGGCTTCTGGGAGGGCATCGACCTTCCGGGCGACGCGCTCGAATTCCTCGTCATTCCCAAGCTTCCGTTTCCGATGCCCGGCGACCCGCTCATCGCGAGCCGTTCGGAAAAAATCAAGGCTGCGGGCGGCAACTCCTTCAAGAGTCTGTTCGTCCCCGAGGCCGTGCTGGAACTCCGTCAGGGAATGGGCCGCCTCATCCGCAGCGAAAACGACAGTGGTGTGCTCCTGCTCCTCGACAACCGCCTCATCACGGAAGCTTATGGTAAAAGTTTTACGCGCCTGTGGGCGAATAAGCATACCGTGGTCAAGAGCCTTGATGAATTGAAGGAAAAACTGGGACTTTCCGCCTAATCGGCGCCTGTCTTCGTATTGCTGAAAAATTTGCTATCTTTGGCGCCCTGATTGGAGGTCCGATGTATTCTGTTCAGATTTTTTTGGAAAATATGGAAAAACCGCTTTTGCGGACGATGCACGCAAAAGCTTATGGTCAACAGGGCCTCCTCAACAATTCACGCATCCTTTCCGATACCGTTTCTTTTTTTGCGGATGTGAAACGCTTCGCCGTTTTTTTCGAAAAGCTCGAACCATGGCAGAAGACCATCATCGCCCTCATTTACGGCAGCGGCCCGCGCGGCCTTGAATTGAGCGAGCTCCGCCTCGCCGTCCCTGCGGAAAAACGCGATGCCCTCGAACCCTTCACGCTTGCGTCTGCCAAGGATCTTTATCTGTGGCGCGCCAAAACGGAACGCGGCACATTCGTCTACCGTGGTTTCCTGGATTTTGCCGAGTGCGTCCCGCTCTGCCCGGGGAAAACGGGGAAGGTCGCGGACATCCGCTACACGGGTTATGCGGGAATGCTTGACTGGCACGTCTGTGAAGTCCTCGCTTCCGTGAAACTCGGAAAACTCCGGATGAACGGCACGGGAAACCTGCACCGCCGTTCCCTCCAGGTCTGCGAAGAGACTCTCACTTTTTCCAAGGTCGTCTCTCCGGAGGCCGCTCACGATGAAATCGTCCTGATTCTGCAGTTCCTTTCCGGGAAACGCTGGATATATCAGGAAAACAGCCTCCTTCATGTCGCTCCCGTCGCCTTTGATTTTTTGAAGCGCAGCGGTTTCCGCCTCCGGAACGAAATTATTGTCTGGTGGCTCGCGGAGCGCTTCCACGGCGATACGGAACACTTCAAGTTATTCCTCCGCGCGCTTGACGGCGGAATGAGCGCCGCTTCCGCGGAACGGCTGTTCTGGCCTTTCGACCCTTCCTGCTGTCTCCCCGGCGCGGACGCCGTTTCCGTTGTCTGGAGCTCGCTTGCGCGCCCTCTGCGCGAACTCTGGATGCTCGGTTTCGTGGACTTCGCGGTCGATAAGGAACAGCGGATAGTTTCCATCGCCGCGAGCGACTGGAGCCGCGAATGGATATCTTCGGAAATGAGCCCCGTTCCCGGATCTCAGATTTCCACGCTTCCGAATTTTGAAATGATCGTTTCCGTTTCGAGCGCGCCCCGCGTGCTGTTCATGGCGGCGTGCCTCGCTTCCGTGCAGAACGACGAGCCGTTCCTCCGCTTTATCCTTAAGCGCGAAACGTATATGGAAGGCCTTATGTCCGGATTCGCCGAAAACGAGGCGAAGTCCTTCGCGGAATGGATCGCCGCGCCGGAAAACGTATCGCTCGCCCTTGCGGAATGGAATGCGAGTCATTTCGGTGCGTCTTTCCGCACCGTGCGCCTCCTCAAGATTTCAAACGATGAAGTGCGCAAGAATCTGGAGAAATTCCCCCAGTTCGTCGAAATGACGGAGGAAGTCATTCCAGGTTACGGCTTCGTCATCAAGACAGAATTTGAAAAGAAAATCCGCGAACTTCTGCACCATTACGGACTCGAACCTGCGGAAGATTCGGTGGAAGCCGCGCCGGAAGCCATACGCGGCGCGGACTGGAACAAGGAATTTTGGCTTCCGTGGCCTGCGGAAGCGCAGCCGGATTACGGGTTCAAGGCGGAAGTGGACGAGGCGAAACTCGGGCTCGCGATGGGCGCTACCAAGTACGGCGGCGAATATCGCAAGCTGGATACGTTCGATATGTTCAAGGTGCTGCGCTACGCGCATTCCACGGGCACTCCGCTCGGCGCGCGCATCCGCAATTCGGACGATAAGAATTCGCTCGTTCACGAAATCCATTTTGTGATCCGCGCACTTCACCTTTCGAAAAATCCGTTCTACGCGGAAGTCGCGCTACAACCCGGAAACACGCCGTCCGATGTGCCGCTTGAGTCCATTTCGGAAATCCGCCTGCTTTACGGGAATACCTCCGCTTCCAAGTGATGTAGTGACGTAATTTGTCAGTAACGCGGGCTCCCGGAAGCCCGCGTTTCCTATTTCCGGCACTGTGCGACAATATTTGCCGCGGCCCTTTTATATATTTGACCGTATGAGTTTCGTCCATCTTCAGGTTCATTCTGAATTTTCCATTCTGAGCGCGTCCTGCCGCATTAAGGACATTTTAAAAGCGGCGGTCAAGAACAATCAGCCGGCGGTCGCTCTCACCGACAATGGAAATATGTTCGGTATCCTGGAGTTCTTCATGCAGGCGCAGGATTTGAACAAGGCGCGCGCGAAGGACAATCTTCCGCCCGTGAAGCCTGTCGTCGGCTGTCATATTTACGTCAAGACGCCGAACGCGTCCACGAGTGACCCCACGTCTTATCAGCGCCTGACGCTTTTCGCAGAAAACCAGAAGGGTTATTACAACCTCGTCAAGATCGTCAGTTACTGTTACGAAAGTCCGGACCGCTGGGCGGAAATCCCGGACGTTCCGCTCGAAGTCGTGAAAGAGAAGCGAGAAGGAATCATCGCTCTCGCGGGCGATCCTCTGAGCCGTTTCGGCTTGGATGTCCGAAGTGGTCACGATGCGCAGGCGGAAGAATATATCAGGAGCCTCACGAAAATTTTCGATGCGGACCATCTGTTTCTGATTTTGCAGGATCACGGACTCGAAAGCGAAAAGGAAGTGAACGCCGCTGTCCTCAAATTTTCGGAAAAGTACAAGCTCCCGCTTGTCGCGACGAACGACGTGCATTATGTGGAGAGCAAGGGCGCTCGCGCTTACAGGGCGCTCCGCTGCATTGCGACGGGGGACTTGCTCGCGGATTTTAAAGACAAGTTTTGCCCGACGGATAATTTTTATTTCCGCAGCACGGAAGAGATGTCGGAGCTTTTCAAGGACCATCCCGAAGCGCTTGAAAATACGGTCAAAATCGCGGAACGCTGCAATGTCGTCATCCGCACGAACTGCGGCAGTGAATTCTGGCCTAAGTACAAGTTCCCGGAGGAATTCCCGGATGCGGACGCTTACCTCACATATCTCTGCGAGGAACGCGTCGGGAAACGCTATTCCGTCATTACGCCGGAAGTCCGCGAGCGCCTGGACAAGGAACTGGCGGTCGTGCGGCAGATGCACGTCGCGGGGTACCTCCTCATCGTGTGGGACTTCATCAACTGGTCCCGCGAAAATGGAATTCCCGTAGGCCCAGGGCGCGGCAGCGCGGCGGGCTCCATCGTCACTTACATCATCGGAATCACGGACATCGATCCGCTCAAGTTCGTCCTCCTTTTTGAACGCTTCTTAAACCCGGAACGCGTGTCGATGCCTGATATCGATACCGATATCTCGGACAGGGACCGCGGCCGGGTCATCGATTATGTGACGCGAAAATACGGCGCGGAATGCGTGAGTCAGATTGTCACTTACGGAACGCTCAAGGCGAAAGCCGTGATCAATGACGTGGGCCGTGTCCTCGGCATTGCGAACGAAGAACGCCGCCGCATCACCAAGCTTTTCCCGAAGGCGCTCGGCGCGACTTTAAAAAACGCCTGGGAGGGTACGGATAAAAAAGGAAATCCCATCGAGCCGGGTTACAATCCGACGGAACTGATGACGCTCATTCACAGCCGCAAGAGCTTCGAAGACCTGTGGGGCCTCGCGCTTGAACTGGAAGATCTTACGCGGCAGACCGGCGTGCATGCCGCCGCCGTGGCCATCGCGCCGACGCCTGTTTCGAACCTCGCGCCGCTTTTCCGCGCATCCCGGGAAGATACTCCCGTCGTGATGTACGACAAGCATTATGCGGAAGCGATCGGCCTTTTGAAGATGGACTTCCTCGGACTCCGCAACCTGTCCATCATTCAGGATTCCGTCGCGCTCATCAAGCAGACGCACAATTTCGATCTGGATATCGGGCACATTCCGCTTGACGATCAGGGAACATACGACCTTTTGAGCAAAGGCCTCACGGTCGGCGTGTTCCAGTTCGAATCCCAGGGCATGCAGGAATACCTGCGCAAGCTGCACCCTTCGTGCATTGCGGACCTCATCGCCATGAACGCGCTTTACCGCCCGGGTCCTATCGGACAGATTCCGCATTACATCGCGCGCAAGAACGGCGAGGAACCGGTGGATTGCTACCACCCGGACATCGAGCCTATCCTCAAGGAAACTTACGGCGTTATCGTCTATCAGGAACAGGTGATGCTGATCGCGCAGACCCTCGGCGGCTACACGCTGGGCGGCGCTGACAACATCCGCCGCATTATGGCGAAGAAGCAGACCGAGAAGATGCAGAAACTGGAACCTGAGTTCATCGGGAAATGCGTCGCCCGCGGTTACGATGAAAAAATCATCCGCAAGATCTGGGACGTGCTTCTGCCTTTCTGCGCTTACGCATTTAACAAGAGCCACGCAGCCGCCTATGGCTTCGTCGCTTACCAGACCGCTTTTCTGAAGGCGCATTATGGCCCGGAATACATGGCCGCGTCAATGACTTCCGAAATTTCCAAGACGGAAGGAATCGTGACGCTCATTCAGGAATGCGGCAAGATGGGCATCAAGGTGCGAACGCCGGACATCAATTCCTCGCTGCCCGTATTCTCCGCGGACAAGGAAGGGGAAATTCTTTACGGCCTCGCCGGTATAAGGAACGTGGGTTTGAGCGTCGTCGAAGACGTCGTCGCGGAACGCGATGCGCACGGCCCTTACAAGGACATGTTCGACCTCTGCAAGCGTATCTTGGATTATCAGTCCGGATGCCAATCGAAGCATCCGCCGCTCAACCGCAAAATTCTGGAAAGCCTTGTGATGGCCGGAGCGTTCGATTCGTTCAAGGGAAGCCGCGCTGCGATGTTCGCTTCGGTGGAAAAGGCGCTCGAAAACGCGGCCCGCTGCCGCCGGGAAAAGGATACGGGACAGGTTTCCATGTTCGATATAGGAGAGACGGCTCAGCTTGCTTCGAATGAGAAATTGGAAGATGCCGTCGAATGGAGTTACATCGAATGCCTGAATAAGGAACGTCAGGTCCTCGGGCTTTATCTTTCCGGGCACCCGCTCGAGGAATACCGCCCGGAACTCCGCGGATTCACAACGTGCAGCCTTGCGCAGAGTGAACTTGAAGAAATCGCGCAGACTCCGGAAGAAGAAAAGGCTGCGGGTTTCGGCAACCGCGGCGTTCCCGTATGCGTTGGCGGCATCATCATGCGCACGCGTTCGCTCCAGAGCAAAAAGGATGAGACGAAAACTTTCGGCGCGGGCGAACTTCAGGATTTCCATGGCGAGATATCCTTGTTTTTTCCGGCGGATACGTGGGAGCAGTACCGGGATCATATTGGTCAGGACGACCGCGTGCTTCTGCGCGGCAAGCTGGAGCATCAGCGGGATTCGTCCGCATTCCAGATTATCGTCGAAAAAGTATTCCTGATGGACGAGGTCCGGTACAAACTCGTGAATTTCATTCACCTTTCGATTTCTTCCGACGGACTTCTGCAGGATCGTTTGCAATCTTTGAATGACCGTCTGGAGATGTACAAGACCCTTCCGGGGGAACACGGCTGCGAACTGGTGTTCCATGTCGCTACGGAAAGCGCGCATGAACACATCCTCTGCGCGCACGCTTCCAAGATTACATACGCTCCGGATCTGCTCACGTGGCTCCAGCGGGAATTCGGTTCCGACGCCGTCTGGGTCTCGGGCAAAGTCAAAGGGTAGGCGATGGACGCGGCGCGGCCTTACATCCTGTTCTGCGCCGGTGAGGATTCCGGGGATATCCTTGGCGAAAGCGCCGTGCGCGCCGCGCGGGAACTCGGCTTCGATGTCCGCGGCTCGGGCGGTGAACGTATGCGTCGCGCGGGACTTTTCCCGGTCGTTCCTTTCGATGAACTTCCCGTATCGGGATTCGGCGACGTGCTTCCCCGGATT
>JBAYFD010000044.1:0-10668 GCA_041667365.1 Fibrobacteraceae bacterium
ACGGGCGATTCCATCTGGATCTCGAAATACTGGATGGACGACAGCCTCCGGGAGTCTTCCGTCGTCATGAATGCAAATGTGGATCCGGGCGATTTCCGACCGCTGACTTTCGACTCCCTCCATACGGAGTATGATCTGTGGCCCCTGCTTGACGAAAGAGCCGTAAATTCATCATGGCTAAAGCGAAAATCCCTGTTCTTCCTCTACAAAAAGGACTCGTCCTATTATGCCCTCTGCCAAATTGGGGGGCCGGTTGACTGTCTGTTTTACCTATCGTGCCAGTTCCAGGACGACGGGACCACGAATTTCGAAAAGATTCCGGATGTCCAAGGCGTAGATTTTGCCTGCCCGACATCCCTGCCAAGGCCTGCCCGCCGCATTCCCGCCCGCCTCCGGGAGTCCGTCCCCTACCTTGTCAACGGCTCCCGCTCCCGTGGAGGCGCCTCCTCCGTCATCATCCGGAACGGGCAGCCGGAAGTGAAACTTGGGGAATAAGCAGGAAGGAGGAATGAAATGAAAAAGTTTGTTCTGTTACTGATAGCGCTGACTATTGCCCCGTGGGCTAGGACCTGGGAGGATGCGAAAATTTTAGACTATTATACTCAGTTTGAGGATGATTCGTTAGATACTTTCGGGCTTGTAGAAAAGACACAAGGCATCTATCTTTATATATATGGTGAAGGCAATGATGACAGCATGGGAGTGTATAGAGAATATCGTTCTCTTAACGTCCGGAATAACTCAAACGATGCAGATGATTCCATCTGGGTCTCGAAATACTGGATGGACGACAGCCTCCGGGAATCTCCCGTCGTCATAGATGCGGATGTGGATCCGGGCGATTTCCGGCTGCTGACCTTCGACTCCCTCCATACGGAGTATGATCTGTGGCCTCTGCTCGACGAAAGAGCGGAAAAGGTATCGGATACAGATAGATTATTATCAATGCGAAAATCCCTGTTCCTGCTCTACAGGAAGGACTCGTCCTATTATGCGCTCTGCCTGCTTGGGTATTACCCGTCGCGCTGTGAATATTACTTGTCCTGCCAGTTTCAGGACGACGGGACCACGAATTTCGAAAAGATCCCGGATATCGAAGGCGTACCAATTTATGGTTGCCCGACCTCCCTGCCACAGTCCTCCCGCCGCACTCCCACCGTTGGTCTTCGGGAAGGCGTCCCCTACCTGATAAACGGCTCCCGCTCCCGGGGCGGCGCCTCCTCCGTCATCATCCGGAACGGACAGCCAAAATTAGAACTCAGGAAATAAGTCAAACATTAACTCAGACAATACAATCATGAAAAAAATTCTTTTCTTTATCGCCGCCTTGGCGGCCCTCGTTTCCGCAGAAGAAATATGCAACGTCAACGGATCCCATAAGGGAATCCCGGAAGGAGCCTGTGTCCAGTCCGGCTATGTATGCAACCTATCGTTTGATGTGGACACGGAACAGAAGGTGATGGCCTTCAACCTCGGGAGTGATTCGACCTGCCAGACTCTGCTGAACACAAAGTTTGTGACGGTCAATATTGATAACACAACGACGACTCTTCTTCGGGTGTTCTTCATTGAGAGTGAGGAATACCATACCGACGCGCTCGGCATGACGCTCGCGGGTTCGCTCGCCCTTTCTGCATCGAACAACAAAATCCCGGTCTCCATCATTTATCACAAGGTCCACTCCTCTGAATACGGCGGAGTCCTTCTACAGAGCATTCTGCAGGTCGGCAATTAAGCGGAAGTTGCTCCGCCTGCGGAATCTGGCTCCGCTTTAGTCAGGCTACGCTTGGCTTATATTAGGATAAGTTTGAGAGGCCTAGTATAACTTGATGTTCCGCCATTTGCCGCTCCGCCAGCGGAACCAGAACACGGCAGGGAATGTGGAGTACGTAAGCACCACGGCAAGCCAGCTGTACTGCGGTGAGAGCTTGAACACATAAGCGGCGAGCCACAGGAAAAGCACACAGCTCCAGTTCATGATGGCCATCGCGACCATCACCCATACGGTGTCGCCTGCGCCCCGGAGCGCTCCGCCGTAGATGACGAGCAGGACTTCGATGATTACGTAAGCGGCTGCGACACGCACCATGAAGATCGCGATCGGGCGCGCGGTTTCGAATATCGGCGAATAATCGCTTGGACGGAAGAAGTCCACGAGGGGAGCGGGGAAGCACACGAACGCGATGAAGATGACCGCGGAATAGACCCAGCCGAGATGCAGCCCGGAGAAAGTCGAACGCTTGGCCGCGGCGTGGTTCTTTGCGCCCACATAACGCCCGACGAGGCTCGTGGACGCGATCTCCAGGCCCATCAGGGGAACGTAGGCGACCATGTCCCAGTTGAACATTATGGATGCGGCGGTCGCGGAGACGGGGTTTAGTCCGTGGAAAAGGAAGAGGAGCGTCTGGAACGCGGTCATGTTGAGCACCATTTCGACGCCCGAGGGACCGCCGCGGCGGAAAAGCTCGCGCAGAAGTTTGCCGCTGAATTCGAAGGAATGCGCCGTGTTGAAGCGGGCGCGGAGGTCGCGCCCCCAGTATTTGCGGGCGAGGATCGCTAGCGAGACGCTGTTCCCGAGGAGCGTTCCGTAGGCCGCGCCGCGTGCGCCTAGCGCGGGGAGCGCGCCGAATCCGTAGATGAGGAAGTAATTGCCGATGACGTTCACGAGCATTCCCGCGAAGGACGCCTTCATCACGACTTTCGTTTCACCTATCCCGGAAAAGAAGCAGCAGAAGGCGTTCCGCACGAGCGTGATGATTCCGCCGTACATGAGAATGGAAAAATAATCTTTTTGCGCATAAAGTTGTAATGGCTCGAGGTGCTGCATCCCGAAAATCAGGTAGCCTGCGGGAATGAGCGCGAGGAGGAGCGGCGCGCTTGCGAAGGAAAGGTAGAGCGTCTGCGTCAGAATCTTCGCGCAGTTTCCGTTCCGTTTTGCGCCGAGGTTCTGCGCGACCATCGCGGTGGAATAGCCGATGAGCCCTGTGAAGAATGTGAGCAGTATCATCTGCATGGCGCCGCCGCCGAGCGCCGCGTTCATCAGTTCCGGGGAGACGCGCGAAAGGAACAGGCGGTCCGTGAATGTCATCAGGGTATCGAATGACATCGAAAGGAGCATCGGAAGCGCGACGATGAGAACGTCCCGCGCGTCGCCTGGCTTTTTGAATTTGTTGCGCATCGGACCCAAAGGTAGTAATTGACGCCCGAATTTGCTAATTTTCGCAGCCGGAGGCTTTTTATGGAACTTTCAACGCTTGATCCGCAGCTTGTCGCCACAATCCGCAAGGCACAGGTCGATGAAAAACTCGGCGCGGCCACGTATTCCTTTATGGCAAAGCGCGAGAAGAACGCGGAGAACCGCAGGATCCTCGAACAGATGTCCCTGGACGAGACGCAACACGCCGCCGTGTGGCAGGGAATCCTCAGGGAAAATCTCAAGTATTCTTCCGTTACTTTGTTATGGATAAAAATCCTTACGGTGGTGCTGGGCTTCACGTTTGTCGTGAAATCACTTCAAAAAAATGAAAGACTCGCGCAGGCGTCTTATGAACAAATGCAGAAGGACCTGCCGCAGGCCGCGGCGATGCTCGCGGATGAACGGCGCCACGAAAAGGAACTTTATGCGATGCTCGACGAGGAACGCCTGCATTACGTAGGCGCGATGGTGCTCGGCCTGAACGATGCCCTCGTGGAACTTACCGGGGCTATTGCCGGCGTGACTTTCGCTTTGGCGAACACGCGCCTCGTCGCCCTTACGGGAATCGTCACCGGAGTCGCGGCAACGCTTTCGATGGCCGCTTCGAATTACCTCGCGGAACGCGCGAACGGGAATGAACATGCGCTGAAGTCCAGCGCTTACACGGGAGTTGCATACATTGTGACTGTCGCGCTGCTGGTGCTCCCGTATCTGCTGTTCCCGGCGAAGATGTATGTGGCGGCATTCGCTGCGATGATCGCGACCGTGCTCTGCATTATCTTGTTCTTCAACTATTACATCTCCGTTGCGCGGGAGGAACCTTTCTTCCGCCGTTTCGGGGAAATGGCGGCCATATCGATGGGCGTCGCCGCGGTGTCCTTTGGCATCGGCGTGCTTGCGAAGGCGATTCTCGGCGTGGACGTGGGTTGATTTTTCTATCTTTTCAGGTATGTCAGAGGAAACCCAGAACGTAGAAGAAGACAAGGAAACAGCGCCGGAAGAGGCGTCGGACCTTCCCAAAATTGAAACAACGGAAGAGCTTTCGCACATTGTGCAGGCTCTCGTTTTCGCGTCTCCGGACGTTGTGACTCTCAAGAAGCTCCGTGAAATCGTCGGGGACTTTCTCGATTCGGGAACCGTTTCCGAAGCGCTCCGCGTCGCGAACGATGAATTCAACGAAATCAACTCTCCTTTTGAAATCGTGGAACAGGCGGGCGGCTACCGCTTCCGCACCCGCGTCAAGTATTACCCGTGGGTCCGCAAGCTTTTCCCTGACGTGAATGCGCGCCGCCTTTCCCAGGCCGCGCTAGAAACACTTGCCGTCGTCGCCTACAAGCAGCCGATCACCCGTGCCGCGCTTGAACAGGTGCGTGGAGTTTCCTGCGACGCCCCGCTCCGGAGCCTCCTCGAAAAGAAACTGCTCGCCCTCGGCCCCCGCGCGGAAACAATCGGCAATCCTTTCACTTACGTCACTACGGAAGATTTCCTCAAGTATTTCGGCATCAACCGCATTCCGGAAGACCTTCCGCGTCTCCGCGAATTCGATGAACTCATTGGAGCGGGCGAACTCGTTCCGCAGTATGCACGCAAGGACACGGAACCTGCGCCTGCTGAAAAATCGGAGAATCCGGATCAGGTTGAACTTTCGATGGGGACGCCGTGAGCTGCACTCCTTTAATGCAGCAGTATTATGAGATCAAGGCCCAGAATCCCGGCTGCATTCTGTTTTTCCGGATGGGCGATTTCTTTGAACTTTTCGAGAAGGACGCGGAGATTGCGTCCCGTATTCTCGGACTTACGCTTACATCGCGCAACAACGGTGCATCTGGTGAAACGCCGCTCTGCGGTTTCCCGCACCATGCGTCCGAACGTTATTTCCCGAAGATGGTCGCGGCGGGTTACCGGGTCGCTATCTGCGAACAGGTGGAAGATCCGAAATTCGCGAAGGGAATCGTAAAGCGCGCCGTGGTCGAAATCATCAGCGCGGGCACGGCGATGAGCGAATCCAATCTGGATGCGAAAGTCGCGAATTACCTTTGCGCGATACTCCCTTCGCGGAACTCCGTGTCGTTCGCCTTTGCGGATGTGACGACGGGTTACTTCGCCACGGGGGAGTCCAGCCTGCAGATCTTCGAGAGCGAACTTGCCCGGCGGCTTCCCAAGGAAATTATAGTCCCGGAAGGAACGGAACTTCCGAAGATGGTTTCGGACATGATGCACGGGGAGCATATACTCCTCACGCAGCTTCCGGCGAGGACTTTTGAAAAGGACGACGCGGAAAAAGTGCTGCTGCACCATTTCGGGCTGGAGTCCCTCGAAGGGCTCGGGCTCGAGAGCGCTTCCGGCGAAACGCGTGCCGCGGGCGCTACGCTTGCTTACCTTATCGATCAGAAGAAGTGCGAACTTTCGCACATCACGCACCTGAACGTCCTGAATCTCGGCGATTACATGACGCTCGACCCGGCGACACTCAGGAACCTCGAACTTGTGCGACCGCTCAATGCGGACGATGTTTCGAGCACGCTCTGTTCCGTCCTCGACTTCACCGTTACGGCGATGGGCGGACGGCTTCTCCGCGAATGGATTTCGCACCCGCTCATTTCCGTGAAGCGCATTTCGGAACGCGCGGATGCGGTCGCGGAGCTTGTAGCAAATCCGATCGCCCTCGATGAACTTAAAATGTCCCTGCGGGAAATCCTCGATATGGAACGTCTGATGGGCCGCGTGGGCAGCGGCCGCGCGAATTCCCGTGACCTCGCCGGAATGGGACGTTCCCTGACTAAGGCGACAGGCGTCGGCGCATCGCTTTCCACGCTGCAATCCCCTGTGTTTCATTCGCTCTCCGAAACGCTTCTCGAAGCCGAGGGACGCGGTGAACAGATTACGAAAATGCTCTGCGACGAACTTCCGATCACCGTGCGCGAAGGCGGAATGATCCGCCCGGGCGCGGATGCGGAACTCGACGGGATGAATGCGGAAATCAAGGAACGCCGCGACTGGATAGGCTCCCTCGAAGCCCGTGAGCGCGAACGCCTGGGCGTGAACTCGCTCAAGGTCAGCTACAACAAAGTCTTCGGCTATTACATCGAAGTTTCTAAAATCCATACGGACAAGATTCCGCCGGAGTACATCCGCAAGCAGACGACTGTGAACGCGGAACGCTATATCACTCCGGAAATGAAGGATTGCGAAGCGATCATCAACACCGCGGAGACGCGCATCCACGACAAGGAATACCGTATCTTCTGCACTTTGCGCGATACGGTGAACGGATGGCGCGCGGAACTTCAGCAGATCGCGGAAGCGGTCGCCGAAGCCGATTCCCTTTACAGCCTCGCCGTCGCGGCGCGCAACCGCCACTATGCGAGGCCGGAAGTCTCGGACACTCCGGGCATCGAGATCCGCGGCGGTTTCCATCCCGTGATCGTCGCCGTGAACCCGGACTTGAATTTTGTACCGAACGATGTCTCGCTTTCGCCTTCCGCGCACCGGATGATGCTCATCACGGGTCCGAACATGGCTGGTAAATCGACGTACCTGCGCCAGACGGGACTCATTGTCCTTATGGCGCAGATCGGTTCCTTCGTTCCCGCGGAATCCGCGCAGATCGGCGTCGTGGACCGCATTTTTACGCGCGTGGGCGCTTCCGACAGACTTTCCCGCGGACTTTCCACGTTCATGGTGGAAATGGTCGAGACGGCGAACATCCTGCGCAACGCGACGCCGCGGAGTCTCGTGCTCCTCGATGAAATCGGTCGCGGCACGAGTACGTTCGATGGCCTTTCGATAGCGTGGGCGATCGTGGAAACGCTCCATGACGACCCTGACCGCGCGGCGATGACTTTATTCGCGACGCACTACCACGAACTCACGGGCCTCGCGGAATCTTTGGAACACGCGGGGAATTACCAGGTTTCCGTCAAGGAAGACGGCGACAAACTCATCTTTCTGCACAAGATCATCGCGGGCGCCTGCGATTCGAGCTACGGCATCCATGTCGCGGAAATGGCGGGCCTCCCTTCGGAAGTCGTCCGCCGCGCGCGCCGCATCCTGCTCCGGCTTGAAAAGCACCAGATCGATCCGAGCGACGCACACGCGAAAAAGGAAGTCGCGGCGAAGCCCCAGACGGACATCTTTGCGTCCCCCGACGAGAACACGCAACTTCTGCTCGCGGAAATCCACCGTCTGAAACCTGAGGAGATGACTCCGCTCCAGGCGCTCCAGACACTCGCGGATCTCAAGGAACATTACGGCAAATGATCCCGGATTCTGAAATCAACTACGTCGCCCTTCAGGACTATGTCTATGAACACCGCCGCACGGACGACCATACGGTGCACGGGCTAGATCACTGGAATCAGGTGGAGTACAACGGCCTTCTGCTCGCGCGCCGCACGCACGCGGATGTCACTGTCATCCGTCTGTTCGCGCTGCTGCACGATTCGTGCCGCGAGAACGACGAGCACGATCCGGAGCACGGGCCGCGCGGCGCGGAACTTGCGAAGGCTCTCCGCGGTCAGTTCTTCGATTTAGACGATGAACGCTTTAACTGCCTTTATCATGCGTGCCGGAATCACACCCGCGAAATTTCGAGCGGCGTCGTGACCATCGACACCTGCTACGATGCGGACAGACTCGACCTCGGCCGCGTCGGGCTTCCGCTTGATTCGACGAAGATGGCAACGGAGTACGGAAAGACGATTGCCCGAAAATCCGAAGGCGTGCCCGTATTTAAAATGCGGGAATGGATCAGGACCTTATGAGAACAACGTTCTCCGTAATATTGCCGCGATGGATCTCCTGGCTCGAAAAAAAGCTCGGCTGGCTTTCCATTCCGCACCTGGGAATGATTCTCGTGTGTCTGCAGGTGCTGGGGTACGCCTTTGCGCGCTTGCGCCCCGACCTTACGGATGCCTTGGTGCTGGACGCTTCCGCCGTGCTCGCGGGCGAGGTGTGGCGCGTGGTGACGTTCATCGCCATTCCGCTTTCCGACAGTTTCCTCATGCTTTTCGTGCTATGGTTCCTTTATTACATATTCCGCACGCTCCGCCGGGAATGGGGGGACTTCAAGTTTTCCCTGTATTTCCTGCTCGCGTGGCTTGGCACTGTCTGCGGAGCTCTGGCTTTCGATGCGTGCGTGGAAAGCTTCGTGCTCATTGAAATCACGTTCTTCTTTGCCATCGCGACGCTTTTCCCGAATTACGAAGTGCAGCTCTTTTACATTCTGCCCATCAAAATGAAGTGGATCACCATTCCCGTAGCGATTCTGATGGTCGTGCAGCAAGTCTTTTTCAGCACTTGGCAAATGTCGCTCTGCCTCGCCCTCGCCTGCATCAATTACATTTGTTTCTTCGGACCGTCCTTTTACCGCACGATTCAAAGAGAGTTGCAGAGGCACAAAGGTAAATGATTCAGAAATTTCTTTTCCCGTTCATTCCGATCCTCGCCGTGTTCCCGTTCTATTTGGCGATGGTCCGCTATTTGTGCGGCCGTCGTTCCGGGACGGATCTGCGGGTCGTGATATTCGCTCTTGCATTTTTCTTGTGGCATGCGTTTTTCGCCCGCGCTGTCGCGAACGCTCCTTTCGCCGTACCGGCCCTGCGCACCGGAGACTTGTTCTTTATTTTCCTGCTTCTCATCGGAATGGTGCGGAATGAAGCGGATGCGCTGAAAAAGCTTCCGTTTTCGGAACGCGTCAGGGGGAAGAGTCCCGGCCGTTTCTGGATTCCGAGCCTGCTCGTCTTTGTTGTGACAGGCGCCCTGCAGTTCCTGTGCCTTTGCCGCGCGGAACCTTGGAGCTATGCCGCCGCCTTTACCGCGATCGCCGCCGTGCTCTATTTCGAGAGTGTGTACGAACGCTGCTCCTATTATCCGAAGCTCCGTTACCGTTTCGTCTTCTGGCTATGGATCCTGTCCGTGTTCGTCGAACTTCCGCTTTTCCGCGCCGTGTTCCTTTTCCAGGTGGCCTATCTTTTCTACAAGAACGAAAAAAATTCGAGCGAAGCCAGGGAACATCAAGTCAAGATGTACGGCCTGGAACGCGAACTCAATCATAAGATTGTGTCGCGGATGAGCGCGTCCCTGCATGATTTCTCCGATTTAAATAAGTCCATAACAAATTATCTTAAGAATCTATGCGACGGCATTGAGGCAAAATCCGCTGCGATCTATATATGGGACGCAGCGCAGAACCGCTACCATTGCCTTGAACTTTACGGAGTGTTCTTCCCGCTTGTCCGCGGCAATGAGATGAGCTTCACGCATGTGGAGGCGCTCCGCGAGATAGCTTTCTCGCAGGATATCACGGACAAGTACAATATCGTCTGGGTCTGCGGAATGTCGCGCGAAGGCGCTCATATTCCTTATGCATCGCAGGACAATCGCATTCTTTCGCTCGGGAGCCGCGCGGCGAATATCCAGACGCTGATTCTGGAGCCGCTGGTCTTTGATAAGGAACTCCTAGGTGTCCTCGTCATTGAGAATAAACTTTACGAACGCTACTTCACGGAAAGCGACGCTTACCTTGTACGCAATTTTTCGCACTATGCGACGATGATTCTCAAGGCGCACGACGTGGCGCTTGAAAAACAGGGCCAGATCCGCACGCAGATGGAACTCCAGCTCGGCAACAAAATCCAGTCCGGCCTGCTTCCCTCGAGAATTCCTACGTTCCCGGGTATTTCGCTCGCGGGCTCGATGGATCCGGCGAAGGAGATCGGCGGCGATTATTTTGATTTCATTCCGCTCGGAAATTCAAGCCTCGGCATAGTCGTAGGCGATGTCTCCGGCAAAGGCGTCCCCGCAGGTATGGTGATGACATCCCTGTATGCGCTGCTCCATGCGGAGTGCCGCCATTATCTGAATTCCTACCGGACTTTGGTGCAGGTGAACGCGCTCCTCGCCGCGAACATTGCGGACAATATGTTTGCGTCTATGCTATTCTTCGAATGGAATTCGGAACGCAAGATTCTCCATTACACGAGCTGCGGTCATGAGCATATTCTGCATTTTTCCGTTGCGGAAAACAAACTCAACTGCATCCGCAGCGGCGGCATCGCGCTCGCGATGGTCGAGGATAACAGCAAGATCATCAAGGAAAAATCGCTCCCCGTCGCTCCGGGCGATACCGTCGTCCTTTACACGGACGGTGTCACGGAATCGATGAATCCGGATGGCGCGATGTTCGGGCTGGAACGCCTCAAGACGTTTGTGGAAATGCACCAGAGCCTCCCCGCGGAACAGATCCGCGTGGATCTTCTGGAAACACTCCGCACCTTTGCGCACGGCGCTCCCCAGGCGGATGATATCACGATCATCGTGATGAAGTTCTGACGCTTTACCTTAAGGGGACCTCTAAAAATTGCTTTGGTGAAATGAAAAGCGTGCAAGGCGAGTGCTGCAAAATCAAGCTCGCTTGATTTTATTGCCGAGCCGCAGCCACGGACGGCGAAGCCGTCAAATTGTCAAGAACC
>JBAYFD010000045.1:0-10572 GCA_041667365.1 Fibrobacteraceae bacterium
TGCCGGGATACGTTCACGAAGAACCTGCTGAATGCCGGAATGAGCAAGCGCGACCAGACCTGCAACCTGAATTTTTTCACGAAAGTCCTGCTGGATTCCACGGGACGCCTGGAATTCGCGGATGGTATTTCCGGACCAGGAAAATATATCGAAATGCGCGCGGATATGGATGTCGTGTTCCTGCTTTCAAATTGTGCCCAGCTTAACAACCCTTGCAACGACTATAATCCGACGCCGCTGCGGATGATTCTCTGGGAATCGTAAGATGACGCTTGCCGAACTTGATGCCGCTTACGATAACACGGCGGCGGTAAAGAACAGCGCGGAAATCCTCGCCGGGTTCGAAACGCGCGGCGCGGAAATCGCGAAGCGTTTTGCCGCAACGATGGATTTACGCTACGGACGGAAAGTCCGGGAAAGGTACGATTATTTCCCCGCGCGCAAAGACGCACCGCTGCTGATTTTCATCCACGGCGGTTACTGGCAGATGCGAGCGAAGGAAACGTTCCGCTTCCTCGCGAAAGGTCCGCTTTCCCAGGGATTTCACTTCGCGTCCATCGGATACACGCTCGCGCCCGAATATACGCTCCCGGAGATCATTTCGGAAGTGCGGGGCGCCATTGTGAAAATCCGTTCCGTGGCAAAGAAATACGGGGCGGATGATTCCCGGGTTATTCTCTGCGGCTGGTCAGCGGGGGCGCATCTCGCCGTGTCCGCGCTGGATTTGCCAGGTGTCATCGGCGCTCTTGCCATCAGCGGGATTTATGATCTGGAGCCGATCGCCCGCGGTTCGCTGAACCGCGCGCTGAGGCTTTCCGCGGAGGATATCGCCCTGCTGAGTCCGCTCCGGATGCCGTTCGTACAAAAGAACGTGATCGCGGCGTGCGGCGGAGAGGAACTCCCGGAGTTGCAAAGGCAGACCTGGAATTTTATGCGGGCGCGCGCGGCGCAAGGTTTACCTGGACTTTCAGCGACGCTCCCCCGCCGGAATCATTTCACGGTTCTCGAAGAACTGGAAAAGCCTCAGGGTTCGCTCACAAAATTGCTTAAGTTTTTTTGCTGATTTTTAACGATGCTGTTACGCACAAAGGAGTTTCTATGTTCAGAAAGGTACTGATTGCAAACCGCGGCGAAATTGCCTGCCGTATCATCCGCACGCTCCGGGAAATGGGCGTGAAGTCCGTCGCCGTCTATTCCGATGCGGACGCTACCGCAGCGCACGTGCTCCTCGCCGATGAAGCGGTGCGGATAGGCCCCGCGGCGCCGAAGGACAGCTACCTGAACGTCGCTGCGCTTTTGAAGGCGATAAAGGAAACGGGCGCCGAAGCGGTTCACCCCGGGTACGGCTTTTTGAGCGAAAACGCAGAATTTGCACGCACGCTTGAAAAGGAAGGCATCGCCTTCATCGGCCCCACGCCGGAACAGCTCGTGGATTTCGGACTCAAGCACCGCGCAAAGGAACTTGCGGAAAAATTCGGAGTGCCGCTCGTCCCCGGAACCGGACTTCTTTCCGGCGTGGACGAAGCGGTCCGCGAAGCGGAGCGGATCACCTACCCCGTAATGCTTAAGAGCACCGCGGGCGGCGGCGGCATAGGAATGTGCGTCTGCCGTTCGGCGGCGGAACTTTCCGAAGCCTATGCGCGGATTGAACGCCTGAGCAAGAACAACTTCAGCGATTCCCGGCTTTTCCTTGAAAAGTACGTGGAGCGTTCCCGCCACGTGGAGGTGCAGATTTTCGGCGATGGCGAAGGACGCGCCGCGATTCTCGGAGAACGCGATTGTTCCGTGCAGCGCAGGAATCAGAAAGTTATCGAAGAAACACCTGCCCCGAACATTCCAGATGCAACGCGGGCAACGCTCCACGCGGCAGCTAAACGGCTCGCGGAAGGCGTCCATTATCGCTCCGCGGGAACGGTGGAATTCATTTATGACGCGGAAAAGGACAAGTTCTATTTTCTCGAAGTCAATACGCGGCTCCAGGTGGAGCACGGGGTCACGGAAGCCGTATTCGGCGTGGATCTCGTGCGCTGGATGGTGGAACTCGCCGCTGGAGTGAAGCCGTTCGACCCAGCTAAGGAATGGATTCCGGAGGGGCACGCGATGGAATTCCGGCTGTACGCGGAAGACCCGGCGAAAAATTACCGGCCTTCGAGCGGACTTATCACGGAAGCGACGTTCCCGGAAGACGCACGCATAGATACGTGGGTCGCCCGGGGTACGGAAGTGAGCGCTTTTTACGATCCGCTTCTCGCAAAAATCATCGTTCACGGCAATGACCGTGCGGAAACGCTTAAAAAGGCAAAGTCCGCGCTCGCGAAGACCCGGCTTTACGGCTTCGAGACAAACCTGGAACTTCTGAAAGATGTTCTGGAAATGCCGGAATTCGCCGCAGGCAAGGCGACGACGTGGCTTTTGAAAAATTACGAATCCAAGGCGCGGACGTTCGAGGTTCTTTCCCCGGGCGTGCAGACGACCGTTCAGGATTACCCCGGCCGCCTCGGCTACTGGGACGTGGGCATTCCGCCTTCCGGCCCGATGGATTCCTACAGCTTCCGGCTCGGAAACGCCATCGTCGGAAACGCAGGCTCGGCTGCGGGCCTCGAGATGACGCTCACGGGATCGTCTATCCGTTTTAACGCGGACACGGTCATCGCGCTCACGGGTGGAGATTTTCCCGCTGCGCTGAACGGAATGCCCTGCGAGAAGAACGCGCCTGTAACAGTCCGCAGGGGCGATACGCTGCGCATCGGGACGACGCGCTCCGGCGAACGCTGCTACCTCGCCATCCGCGGCGGCATTGACGTGCCCGAATATCTCGGAAGCAAATCGACGTTCACGCTCGGAGGTTTTGGCGGGCATGGCGGGCGCGCGCTTTCCGCGGGCGATGTTCTCCACATCGGAAACGAGACCGATGGAGAGCCTCGCGTTCCGGCGAAGGAAAATCTGCCGGCGATCGGTTCCACGTGGAAAATCGCTGTGCTGTATGGCCCGCACGGAGAACCGGACTTTTTCACGGAAGAGGACATCGGGACGTTCTTCGCCGCGGAATGGGAAGTGCATTACAATTCGTCCCGCACGGGAATCCGTCTCATCGGCCCGCAGCCCAAGTGGGCGCGGAGCGACGGCGGCGAAGCGGGTTTGCATCCTTCGAACCTGCACGATAACGCATACGCCTTGGGGTCGCTTGACTTCACGGGCGACATGCCGGTCATCCTCGGCACGGACGGTCCGAGCCTCGGAGGATTCGTGTGTCCAGTGACGATCGCAAGCGGCGACCTCTGGAAGATGGGCGAACTCAAGAGCGGTGACAAAGTCCGCTTCATTCCCATCTCCATTGAAAATGCAGAAGCCCTGCGCGAAAGAAACGACGGCATTCTCAGGAATCCCGCAGCAGCGGCCTCACCGTGGAAATACGAGGTCAAGGCGCCCGTAACGCCGATCCTCGTGGAATATGACGCCGGGAATGCCATGAAAAAAATCGTCGTGCGGCAGGACGGCGATGAATATCTGCTCCTGGAATTCGGTCCGGAAATCATCGATCTGCGGCTGCGGTTCACTGCGCATTCATGGATGCTCGCGCTCAAAAAGGAGACGGAAGCGCACATCATCGACCTCACGCCGGGAATCCGTTCCATACAAATTCATTACGATCCGTCGAAAATCCGTCAAAGCGGAATGCTCGCCATCATCGCACGGCTCGTGAAGGAACTCCGCGAAAGTAATATCACTGCGGTGCCCACGCGCACCGTGTACCTGCCGCTCAGCTGGGACGACCCCGCGACACGTGTCGCCATAGATAAATATGTGCGCACTGTGCGACCGGGCGCTCCCTGGTGCTGTCCGAACAACATCGAATTCATCCGCCGCGTGAACGGTCTCAGCTCTATCGAAGACGTGCGGAAAATCGTCTTTGAAGCGGATTACCTCGTGATGGGCCTGGGCGACGTCTACCTCGGCGCTCCGGTGGCGACTCCACTCGATCCGCGGCATCGTCTGGTCACGACGAAGTACAACCCCGCGCGCACCTGGACTCCGGAAAACGCGGTGGGCATCGGCGGCGCCTATATGTGCGTTTACGGCATGGAAGGCCCGGGCGGCTATCAGTTCGTCGGGCGCACGGTGCAGATGTGGAACCGCTTCAACGTCACGGAAGAATTCGTGAAGGATAAACCGTATCTGCTCCGGTTCTTCGACCAGATCCGCTTTTACCCCGTAGGCGCGGAAGAGCTCCTCCGTATGCGCCGTGACTTCATCGCCGGTAATTTCCACCTGAAAATCGAGAAAAGCGAATTCAACATCGCCGAGTACGAAAAGTTTTTGCGGGCGAATGAAGAATCCATCACTGCTTTTGAAGCCAGGCGCAAGAAGGCGTTCGAAGAGGAAAAGGAACGCTGGATAGCGACCGGGCAGCTGACTTTCGAAAGTCACGCAGTGGATGCCGCGCCGCAGGAATCCGTGACGCTTGAAGACGGCGAAGATGGCGTCTATTCCCCCGTCGCCGGGAGCCTATGGAAACTGAGCGTCGGGCCCGGTCAGAAAATCAAGGCCGGGGACACGCTCGCCGTGCTTGAAAGCATGAAGACGGAAATCCCGGTGTGCGCGGAAACGGACGGCACCGTCGGAAGGACGTTCGTAAAAACCGGAGAAGAAGTCCGGTCCGGGAGGTGTCTGCTTTCGCTGAAAGCCTAAAGGGCACCTCTAAAAGCCGGCCGTTAGTAATTCAGCGCGACGTAGACATTCGCCTTGCCGAAAATTTTATCGAACCGGAAGCCGTCGAAGAAGAAATCGTAACCGGCCCCGGTTTCGAGCTGCGTGGATGCGGTGCGGAAGAATACCGCGCCGAAGTTCACACCCCCAGCGAGCCCGAAGGCGAACCTGTCGGAAGCGCCGTGCAGTTTACTGTCGAAGCCCGTGCCCAGGCCGAGGCCGCCGCCCGCGAACGCAGAAAGCGAAGTCGGGGAAAAGTAATAGCGGCCGCCGACAAGGAGATCTTCGTGCACCTGGAACTTGTCGAAGGCGAGCGCGACATTATTTGTCAGCGTCACAGCGCCCTGCGGGGACGCCTCCCATATCGCGCCGAACCGGATGAGGTATGCGAGCGCGGCATCGCCGTCCCAGTTATGCCAGAGCGCCGGACCGATGCCGAATGTGCCATAACGTTTGGTCTCCGTGCGTTCAACGATATCGGTCTTTTCATTTTCAGTGACCTTCCCCACTTCCGTGTTCGTTTCCGCGTTTTCCCCGGTGAGAGCGGCGGTCGCGCTGCGTTCGATGACGACGTCCAGTTCCTCAACGGAGGCCGCTTTGAGCTTCGCGCTTCCTGTCACCTTGCCGTATTCAAGTTTTTCACAGACGACGACGTACGTCTTCCCGAGCGCCATGAGGCTCGCGCGGAGCTGCACGGAAGATGCCGTATCCACGGGGGTGTTGCCCGTTTTCTGCACGGCGTCGCGGAGGAGCGCGTTCACTGTCGCCGGGGCGTCCTTGGAAAAGTCGGCGCCCGTGGCGGGAAGGACCTGGACATCCGTCGCAAAGGCGATTGCCGCTAAAAACAAAAGGGAAAAGAAGAATTTTTGCATAATCGGTAAAATATAAAAGTAAAAGGGAAAAATCATATTGTTTTCCGGCACGGGCGGAACATCGTCCCATTGAGGGACATAAAAGCACCGCGCTGCGCAAGCAGGAACGCAGCGTGAGTTTTATCAAGGACGAAGACCGCCGCCATTTTTGGAAGCGCGGGCGTAATGGGAAGCCTCGCTTTGCTGCATATACAGAAAATAACAAATGTGTACGTTTTTTTTTGCTAGCTTTGGCCGCGTATGCTGTGCCAATGGCTTTATCACATTACAGATCTCGCGTTCTTCGACGGGCGTCTTTTCCGCGCCGGAATGGCCGCGCTATTCTCCATCGTCCTCGTGCTCACGCTGATGCCGCGCTACATCCGCTACCTCCAGAGCAAGGACGCCACCTCCGATTTTGACAAAGACAAGAAGGTCAAGGCTCCGCCTATCATGGGCGGTCTCCTGCTCGTGGTCATCGTCGAATTCGTCTCGCTCATTTTCTGCAAAATGAACGGCTACACGATTTCAACGCTCGCGATCCTCGCCGCGTTCTCCTCAGTGGGCGCGATCGATGACCTCGCGAAAATCAAAGCGAAGCGCCTTATCGCGCAAGGCAAGCTTGAAGCCGCGAAATACATGGAGAAAGCCGACGGCATTTCCAGTTCGCTCCGCCTGTTCCTCTATTTCCTGTTCAGCCTTCTCGTCGCGATTTTCTGCTACAAATTCATCCCCGACCTGCGCGGACAGCTGACTGTTCCTTTCTGCCCCGTTTCCGTATTCCAGATCCATCTTCCGAACTGGGCGTTCATCGGCTTCATGACTTTCGTGATCGCGGCTTCCGCGAACGGGACGAACTTCACGGACGGGCTCGATAGCCTCGTGTCCGTGCCTATCATCACGAGCATGATCTTCGTCGGGTTCGTCGCCTACGTGAGCGGAAACTTCATCTTCAGCGAATATCTCCGCGTGCCGTTCCTCCCGGGCTGCGACGAGCTTTTCCCGCTCGCGACGTCCATCGCCGGTTCGCTCCTCGCCTATCTCTGGTTCAACAGCCCTCCGGCGGAAATCTACATGGGCGACGCCGGATCCGTAGGGTTCGGCGCAGCGATCGGCATCATGTTCATTTTGGTGCAGGCAGGGCTTTTCCTCCCGATCGTCTGTATCATCATCATCGCCGAAGCCTGCTCCGTTCTGTTGCAGATTCTCTGGTTCAAGTTCACCAAGATGAGGACAGGCACCGGGCAGCGTATCTTTTTGTGCGCTCCCTTGCACCATCATTACCAGAAAAAATGGGAAGACAAATTTGCGTCCAAGTCGCTCCTGAACTCCAAGATCGTGTGGCGTATGCATCTCGTTTCCATCTTCGCGCTCATCGTGAGCATGGTAATTTTCTTCGGAGTGCGCTAATATGGAGCCGTGGCAGGAAAAACTCATCGCCGAAGGGCAGGGACACTTGCTCGACGGATTCGATTCCCTTTCTGAAGACGACAAAGAGTCCCTCCGCCGCGAAATAGGCACGCAGGACTTCACGCTCCTCGCCCGCCTCTACAAAGAAAATTCCGCGGGCGGCGCAAAAGCCGGAACCGCAAAAGAAGAAGCAGCCCTTTCCCCGATGCCGTTCAACATCGCGGAAGACGACCGTAGGCACGAAATGTGGACGGAAACAGGCAAGCTGCTGCTTTCCAAAGGCCAGGTGGCGGCGTTCCTCGTCGCAGGCGGCCAAGGCTCCCGCCTTGGCTTCGAAGGGCCCAAGGGGGCCTTCGATGCGGGCCTGCCGAGCCACAGGACGCTTTTCGAATTGCAGGCCCGCCGCCTGCTGAATCTCGCGGCGCAGTCCGGGCATCCGATCCCATGGTGCATCATGACCAGCCCACTGAATCATGCGGCGACGATCGCGCATTTCGAAGAACACGGATTTTTCGGCTACGACCGGAGCAATATCCGCTTTTTCCAGCAAGGCATGGTCTGCGCGCTTGATCCTCAGGGGCACGCTATGAAAAGCGCCCCCGGGCACCTCGCCCTCGTCCCGGACGGAAACGGCGGCTGCTTCCGCGCGCTCGCGCAGAGCGGCACCCTCGCCTGGCTCATTGAGCATAACGTACGTTTCGTGTTCCTTTACAGCGTGGACAACATCCTCGTCAAAATCTGCGACCCGGCATTCGTCGGCGCACTCGCGAGCGATGGCCGCGCACTCGCTTCTTCGAAAGTCGTCCACAAGCGGAACGCCCAGGAAAAAGTCGGCATCTTCGCGCTCTGCGGACACGTGCCCACCGTGATCGAATACAGCGACCTCCCGGAGACGCTCCGCGACAAGACTCTCCCCGACGGCTCCCTCGCCTTCGACGGCGGGAACATCGCCATCCACCTTTTCCGCACGGAAGCGCTCCGCAAGCTCGAAAGCACGCCGCTCCCGTGGCACGCGGCCCGCAAGACCGTGCTCGGCACCGCCGACGCATGGAAATTCGAGCAATTCCTTTTTGACGCCTTCCCCGTTCTCGGATCGATGACCGCATTCGGCGTGGAACGCGAAGACGAATTCTCCCCCGTCAAGAACGCGACAGGTCCGGATTCCGCGGAAACCGCGCGCAAAATGGTCGGGTTCCTGCACCGCGAATGGCTCCGCAGGGCCGGAGTGAAGCTCGCTCCAGGCACTTTATACGAAATCGACCCGAGCCTTTCGTATGCAGGCGAAAATCTTTCACAGGATGTATTCGACCGTGAAAAGGGCCGGCGCATCCTCGAATTCAAGGTCTAACGGCCTAGGTTTTTTAAAATGAACCGCTATCAGGCGTTTTGCAAATTCGTCCAGTTCGCGCCAAACATGGTGCTGCAGGGACTGTTTGACATCGCTTACCCCGTCTACAGAAAGCTCCACACGAACCGCGCCTACGGTCGCGTGAAAGCCCACCTCCGCGCCACGGGACTTGATCAGAAGACGACTCCCCGCGAAGTCTTTAAGAACTTGTACTGGAACTTCATTGACGCGGTGCGCTATCTCCAGCATTCGCCACATATACTCCAGCGTATTACATTTGAGAACGAAGAACTCATCCGCACGCCGATCGCGCAAGGGCTACCCGTCGTCGCGCTCAGCATCCACCAGGGCGCATACGAAATGCTCCACCGGGCGCTCTGCCGCTATTCGGGCCACATTCACCTCTTCATCCACCAGTTCCCGAACAAAGGCATCGCGGACACGCTCCATGAACTCCGCACGGATTCGGCGATCGAGGAACACGACACCGCCGCCGTCGCTTATGTGATCCGCCAGTTCTTCCGCGACAAAGGCGTACTCGCCATGCTCGTCGATCAGGCGAAGGACGCCCATGGAAACGCGGTCACGATCTGCGGCCTCCCCGCGACGCTCTACTTGCGCCTGCCCGTCAAAGTGAACCAGATGGGCGCGGGCATCGTGACTTTCCGCACTTACCGCAAGGGCCGCGAACATATCATCCGCTTTGAAAAAGTCTACGCCCCGGGCACGGACCCACAGGCTCTCGTGAAAGGAATCAGCGCCGAAGTTTCCGAATGGATCGCGGAACACCCGGAACAGTGGACCTGGAATTACCACAAGAATTTCATTCCCCCGAAGAACGACTAGGAGATTGATTATGGACGAACTTACGGATGCCGAAAGAATTCAGCTCGCGTGGATGAACAACCACCCCGTCCAGGACAAGGACAAAGCCTACAAGCGCGAAATAGGCGAGAAGAAGGAAGAGACGAAAAATTACGCGAAACGCAAGCGGAATCCGGCTTCCTGGAACTTCCCCATCCCCGAGCAGGAAATTGACCTGCATGGCTACGTCGCGGAAGAGGCGGTCGCCGCGGTCGAGAATCTTATGGACGGAATGGAGCGCTCTGGCCTGACGGTGCTCCGCGTCATCCACGGGGGCGGAAACCCCGAATACGGCAACGTGAAGCATTACATCGACCGCAGCTGCGCGACCATCTGGAAAAACCGCGTCGCGTTCTACAGGACGGAGCCCGACAATGCCGGATCGAGCATTATGAAGCTCGGAAAGCCCGTCGTTTTAGACGCAAAAGGCAAAAAAAGTCGATAATTTTGACATTTCCCTATTGAGATTTTCCCGGAATTTAACTATCATTGGTCTCACCCGAGACGGAATATAGCTCAGTCTGGTAGAGCGCTTGCTTCGGGAGCAAGAGGTCGTGAGTTCGAATCTCGCTATTCCGATATAAAAAATGCCCCTGAAAAGGGGCTTTTTTTATATCGAGAATGGACGCGAGACAGAGAACTCACGAAGTGAGTTTGACTAAAACCGCCTCGTGAACGACCGTGAACAAGGGCGGTTTTAGGCCTTGCCGCTAGGCAAGCCCGGAGGGCGGCCCGGAACGAAGTGAACGAGCCGGCAATCTCGCTATTCCGATATAACCAAGCGAGGTGAGAACTCACGAAGTGAGTTTGACTAAAAGCCCGATGAGCGAAGCGAATGTTAGGGCTTTTAGGGCAAAGCCGAATGGCTTTGTCCGAAGGATGGCAGTGAACGAAGTGACACTGACACCTATCTCGCTATTCCGATATAAAAAATGCCCCTGAAAAGTTTTTTATATCGAGGATGGACGCGAGACAGAGAGCTCACGAAGTGAGTTTGACTAAAAGCCCGCTCCGAAGCCGTTTCTTTTTGCCCCAAACACCCAGCATAAGAAATACCCATGCCTCTTGCGGAAGGTAGAAAGGACCTAGGCGAATATATTTGCAGATACAGCGACATCCGCGAGCATTCATTTCTTGACGAAATACGCCATCGGATGTATATTTTGGAAAATTTCTGTTCGAAAGAGCCGCCTAGGAAAACTTATCAACTAAGAATCAAGCGCTTCTGTTGAAAAAATGGATCACTTAATTTTTTTTTTGGAGAGGCAAAATGGTTTATAATAAGTCACTGTTTTTTACAGCAAGTTTGTTCAGCGTTCTTTTGTTTGCATGTTCTGACAATTCTACAAAAGCAGACGTTTTTGACGCAGCCTCAGTCTGCCCCGAAAGCAA
>JBAYFD010000046.1:0-10428 GCA_041667365.1 Fibrobacteraceae bacterium
ATTCCGGCCTGTAAAGAATATGATTGATTTTTTGCGCAGTATCAAGAACATTGCCCGCGTCATCTTTTACGAAAACGAAGCCTTCGCCCGTGAGGACATCCATGGAACTTTCCGTAGACTTCGCGTTGAAATCCGCCATGATGACTGCGGGTATGCGAGCGTCGCCGGCGCTATCGAGCCAGGCGGAGATGGCTTTTAATTCCGAGGCCCGCGTCGAGGCGCTCAACGGATCGAGGTGCGTGACGATAATGCGCACGGCTTCCCCGTTCAGGGTGATCCCTATTTCAAGCGCGGCGCGGCCTTCGGATGAGCCGCTTATCTGCAATCTGCGGGAGCTGAGCGCGGAACTGTCGGAAAGGAAGCCTATGCCGTAGGATCCCGTGCTGCCGCCATAATTTTCAACCGTGGCCGCGAAGGTATAGTTCCTTCCCGTCTGTCCGCCGAGGTATTGCAAAATTTAGTTCGAATTGCGGCTGTTGCAGCTGTCGAGTTTCTGAAGCCCGTTGATGTCGGGATTGACCGCGTTGATGACTTCTGCGATGTCCGCATACGAGCCAGAGCCGTGGCTCTCGGCGTTGATGTTGTTCGTCATCACTTTGAGCGTGTCGGAATATTGCGATGTGTTATTGACAATTTCATAAAAATGAATTTTTAGAGGTGCCCTTAACTTAATGCAACGTCAAGCGCCATCATCATGGTAAAACCGAGCGCGAACAGGAGCGCCCCGATGTTGGAGTGTTCCCCTTCCGCCATTTCGGGGATGAGTTCCTCGACGACGACGTACATCATTGCGCCCGCCGCGAAACTTAAGAGGAACGGCATCGCGGGAACGATCACGCCCGCGGCGAGAATTGTGAGGACCGCGCCCGCGGGTTCTACCGCGCCGGAGAGCACTCCGTAAAGGAAAGCCCTTCCCCTGCCCGCGCCCGCCGCGCGGAGCGGCATGGAGATGATGGCGCCTTCCGGGAAATTCTGAATGGCGATACCGATTGAAAGCGCGAGCGCACCCATTGCGGAGATGCCCGCGTTTCCGGCGAGGTAGCCCGCGTACACGACGCCTACCGCCATGCCTTCGGGAATATTGTGAAGCGTCACCGCGAGCACGAGCATCGTCGTCTTTTTGAGATGCGCCCTGGGGCCTTCCGGCACGGAATTTCCGAGGTGCAGGTGCGGGATTATGTTGTCGAGCAGGAGGAGGAACAGGACGCCGGCCCAGAACCCGCCTACCGCGGGGACGAATGCCCATTTCCCGAGATGCGCGGACGCCGTCATCGCCGGGATGAGCAGGCTCCATACGGAGGCCGCGACCATCACGCCCGCGGCGAACCCGAGGAGCGCGCGTTCCACGCCTTTGCGGAGATTGTTCCTTAAGAAGAGCACGCAGGCCGCGCCGAGCGAGGTCCCTGCGAACGGAATGAGGATGCCTTGGAGGACTTCGGATGTCATGCCCCAAAAATGCAAAAAAACTCCCTCAGAGAGAGAGTTTTTAGAGCGGCGGACCGGGATCGAACCGGCAACCATTAGCTTGGAAGGCTAAAGCTCTACCATTGAGCTACCGCCGCGCGTGACGCACAATATATAAAAACGAGCCCTTTTTCCAAAGGGGAGAGTCTTGAAAAGTTGAAGTTTTCTTTTGCATTTACTAGATTTCACCGCGAAATTCAAACTTCAATCAAGAGGTAGCTTAGCTTGTATCCGAACCCCCGTATTCGCCAAATGCCGAACCGTCCCACTGACGGCACCCGGATTAACGAAGAAATTCATATTTCCCCAATCCGTCTTGTGAAAGACAACGGGGAACAGGTCGTCATCGACACGCGTTCCGCCCTGCAAATGGCGAAGGACGCCGGACTGGACCTGGTGGAGGTTTCCCCCAACGCAAAGCCGCCCGTCTGTCGCATCATCAACTATGGCAAATACCGCTTCGAGCAATTGAAGAAGAACAAGGCGGCCAAGGCCAAACAGCACACCGTCAAGCTCAAAGAAATCAAGATGCATCCGAAGACCGCTACGAATGACTATCAGTACCGGATCAAGCAGGCGAAGGATTTCCTTCAGGATGGAATGAAGGTCCGCCTCGTGATGCAGTTCCGCGGCCGTGAAATGGCCCATATGGAATATGGCAGACGTCTTATGGACCAGGCGCGCATTGACCTGGCGGACGTTGGCGAACTGGAAATGGATTCGCGGATGGAAGGCAATATGATGCTTTCCATCTACGGTCCTAAGCGCGGCGGAGCTCCCAAGGTCCCGTCCGCAAAGCCCGCAACCGAGCCAAAGGCAGCAGGTGAGGCTTCAAACGATAACCCAAGAGGTGAAAATGCCTAAGATGAAAACACATGGCGGTTCCAAGAAACGCTTTCGCGTGACTGGCTCCGGCCACGTCAAGTACAAGCACGCAGGAATGCGTCATATTCTTACCAAGATGACCACCAAGCGCAAGCGCAATCTTCGCAAGGCCGGGACCATTAAAAAAGCTGATATGTACAGAGTCAAGCGTCTGCTTGTGCTCGCATAAAGGAGACGTAAGAATATGCCACGCTCAAAGAATAGAGTCGCTTCCCGCGAACGCCGTAAGAATATCTTCGATGCCGTCAAGGGCTACTATGGCCGTCGCAAGTCGAACCTTCGCCTCGCGATTGAATCCGTCGCCCATGCCGGTGAATACGCTTACGCTCACCGCCGTGACAAGAAGGGTGATTTCCGCTCTCTGTGGATCACCCGTCTCAATGCCGCTGCGCGTGAACAGGGCATCAGCTACAGCCAGTTCATCCACCTTCTCGCCAAGGCGAACATCAAGATCAACCGCAAGGTTCTCGCTGATCTCGCCGTGTCCGATCCGGCCGCTTTTGCGGAGATCGTCAAGAAAGTGAAAGCCGTAGCCTAATTTACGGATATTCAAAAACGCTCCGGTGCAAGCCGGGGCGTTTTTTGTTTTTAGATATCGTTACTTTGTCCTTGTTCCGCGCACGGTCCACCACTCGTTCCGCACGAGCGAATCCTGAATGGTGACGCCGATTTCCGAGAACCAGTCTTCGATGTATTTCTTTTCAGTGAAAAGCTGACCGGAGATGATGATGGAACCCCCATCGGAAAGGAGGCGCGCCATGTCGCTTCGCATTGGCCAGAGCTCTGTTCGGATCATATTGCATGCGATGACATCAAACGTGGCGCCTTCGCGGAAGGCATTTAAAAAACCGAGGACGACGTTGCTCTTTCCGAGACCGTTTCTCGCAAAATTTTCCGTGAGGCAGGGAATGGCGAGTGGATCGATCTCTGTTCCTACGGCGAGGCGGGCGCCGCGTTTCTTTGCGAACATCGCAAGAATTCCCGTGCCTGTTCCGATGTCAAGAAGCGTTTTGCCTTTCAGGTCGAGGCGTTCCATGAGCGTCGCCGTGCAGGCGGTCGTTTCGTGCGAGCCGGTGCCGAACGCGCTTTTCGCTTCCAGGACCAGCACGGTCGCGTCTTTGTCATCGGGCTTGAATTCAACCCAGGGCGGACGCACCCAGAGATGCGGACTTACGGAAATGGGTTTCGCCTGATCGTGCCACCATTTGTCCCAGTCCTTCGCCGGTTCCTGTGAAAGAACAAAGTTGTATTGCGAAAATTGGGCGACGATGGCATTGCGCTCTTTAATGTTCCCAGTGTAAAAGCAGAATTCCGTGCGCGCCGGGTCCTTGGAATCAAGTTCTTCTAATGTTTTTACGCCTGCTTCAAAAAGCAGATAGCTCGCGAGTTCGTAATCTTCGGCGGGGCAGGAACCCTGCGCCTTGTACCAGGTATCAACGGTTTCCATGAACTTTTGTCTTCCTTGCGCTTTCAACGAACAGGGCGGAGCCTGCGAAAATCAGTGTGACGCAGATGACTTTTTCTATCGGGAACGGCTCCTGGAATACGGCCTTCGCCGCGAGGATCGGCACGGCGCTTCCGATAGCCGCGCTGAGCGGGATCACGAACAAGGCCCGCCCGCGGGAGAATGCGACCTGTGTATAAAGAAATGCGATCCCGTAAGTGACGATGAATACCCACACGCGCGGGTCCGTGATCCAGAGCAGGGCTTCGTTTGCGGAAAGGGTTATTCCTTTTGCCATGGCCGTGATGGAGAGACTTTTGTACAAGGTGTCGGAAAGCCCGTAGCCTGCGCCCATGATGATGGAATCGCTCACTTCCTTGCTTTTGAAGAACCATTTGGAGAGTGTGGCGAGGACAATGATCGCGAGTGAGAATGCCCACAATTCGGCCGTGTGCTGCGTCGCCGGAATTTTATCCGGGGAGACTGCGCCGCAGAGGAGCCCGCCGAGAATGCAGACGATGGCGAACGAAATCGTGCGGTCTATCTTTTCTTTTAAAAAGAGATGCCCGAAAATCGCGGTGAGGACAGGATTGAGCGTGAACATTGGCTTCACGAGGCTTAGGTTGAAAAGAGCCATTGCTGTGTAACTGCCTGCGTTTCCGAGCGCGGAACAGGCTACACCCAGCCACCAGCGTCCGCTTTTGACGATGTCCGCGATAAATTTGAACGGATGACGGACCTGCGGATGAATCTTGAATTTTGTTATGCCGGATTTGGAAAGAATGTTGCCAAAAGCGAAGCAGACGGATGCGCCGAGTGTGAGTATAAAGAATAGCATTCCCGCGATTTTCTCCGTTTATTTCCAGAGTTCCTTGTACACCCAGTAATTTCCGAGAACCCGCTTTACGTATTCGCGGGTTTCCCAGTAGCTTATTTGTTCGATGGCGACGTCTTGATCTATGCCGGTGTTCGCCGCTTGCCAGCGTTTTGCCGGAGCGGGTCCTGCATTGTAATTGCAGAGAACATAGACGGGGTCCATTTTATACTGTTGCAGAAGGTCCTTGAGATATCTTATTCCGAGCCGGATATTCATATAGGGATTGTATAGGGAAGATGCCTGAAATGTGGGAAGTCCCTCCTGCTGCGCGAGCATCGAACCCGTCGCCGGCATAATTTGCAAAAGTCCCCGGGCGCCCGCTCCGGAAGAGATCCTGAAATTGAATGTCGATTCCTGGCGCATGACGCTGTATACGAAAAGAGGATCCACGCCGGAAGAGGAGTAGAGCACTACGTGACGGCTGTAGGGCGTCGGGTAAAGGAAACGGAGAACGTTGAGCGGTGCTTCGCCTAGATGCTTGCGGTCGATGATCGTCTGGAACTGCTGCGCAAGCCGGTAGCTTTTTGTGATTTCATTTGCCCGGTAGAACAGCATTCCGTACTGGTAAAGAAAATCCAGACGCCCGGATTTCTTTTTGGCGACTTCGTTGTAAAGGTCGAAAGCCTCTTCGGTGAAGCCGGCGTTAAGAAGATGCGACACGCGGTAATAAGTTTCATTTTCCGTGGAATCATTTCGCCTGGCGTTCGGCTGGAAGGAACGTATCCATGCGATCGTGGAATCATCGGAAATGATTTTTGGCGACAGGTACGGAACTTGTGCGGAATCCATCAGCCTGTTATACAGTAATTTCGAGCGCGAGCGATGCGCATAGTAGCCGACGGGGAAATCTTGGATGCAGTCCAGATAGGCACCCTTCGCGGCCTCCTTTTTGCCCATCTGGAGATAGGTGTCTCCAAGGAACATCCGGCTTGCGCTTCCGCTCCAGATTGATGTACCGTCCTTCGCTTTGGCGAAAGCCTCCGCCGCTTTTTCCCAGTTTCCCTGTTTATAGTAGATGAAGCCGATCCGGAACAGGGCCCATTCGCGTTTGTTGTTGCTTTCAAAGTTAGTGTCTAACAAGGCCTGATAGGTGTCTATGGCTTGATCGTATTGACTGCCCTGTTCAAGTTCGAAACCACGGACCCATAGATTGTTCGCGCTCGCTTTGCTGTATCTATAACGGTCCATGAATATGGAATCAATTTTTGCGGCATCATCGGTGCGTTTCTGCGCACGGTAGAGTTTTTGAATATTCTGAAGCCATCTTTCGTTGATTTCTACGGAATCCAATAGGAATTCGTAAACCTTGATGGCGTCGTCGGGTTTGTTCATCTGTTGCAGCGTGCGCGCCCGGCGCACCCAGAGCGAAATGCGGGTGTCGAGGGAAAGATTGCTCGGGCGGAGTCTTTGCGCTATGGAGTCCTGATGCGTTTTGGGCGCAACCGCTTTTGCCGTATCGCGGGCAGGAGCCGTCGTGGAATCTATCGCCGCGATTGTGTCCAGCCGGGCGATACATTCTTCGGAAAAGCCCTTACTGCATATTTTTTGCGCATAAAGTACGCGTTCGTCCAGTGTTTCGGAGAACGGGCCCTTTTTCTGTAGCCTGCGCAGTGCAGCGAGGGCGGAATCACTATAGATTTCCTGGCCGGAAAGCAGCTGGAGATACGCTTTTTTAGCGAGTTTCAGTTGCTTGCTCTGCTCGAGGTAACCAGCTTTGCGGTAGCGGAGTTCCGTTGAATTGTCCGCGCCCGGGTATTTTTTAAGATACGCGGAGATAGAGTCCGCCTTCGTCTTCGCTCCGATGTGCATATCGGTGAGAACAATCTGGAGTGAAAGCCCGTGTGCGGCTCGCTGCCAGTCTTCGTCCCTGGCGTATTTCTTTTTTCCGAGCGCAAGCGCTTTCCGTGCCTGCGTGTACTTGCCTTCCTGGAACCGGGAGCGGGCCATGCGGATAATGATGCTTCTGTCGAGGAGCGAGTCTTTGCCTCGCAATTTTTCATAGGCGTGGTAAGCGCGTCCCCAGTCCGCGGCGTAATAGAAAGATGCGGCACAGGCGAATTCTTGCAGTTTCTTGTCTGCGGTCGTGTCTTTGCAGACTTGATCTACGCGGGCCTTGCGGATGACGAGATTTTGAAATTGCGCCTGCGGAACGAATTCAAGGCTGTCCACTGAAAACGGCGCGGCAACGGTCCCTGCGTTAATTTGTGCGAAAATGGACAGCAGGGTAATAAAGAATGCGGCTTTTTTCATTTCGCCGTATCCGAACTTGTGCCAACGTCCTTGGAGTTTATAAAACTAGAAATGCCGAGGTCAGTGATTGTCTGTAGATACTTCTCGCTGAGATATCTGTTCACGCTCCGGGTGTCATCCATCTTGAGAATCGCCTTTGCCGTCGCGCGTGCGTCCTCATAGTTTATAGAGCGGATGAGCTTTTTGCATTCCATGATGCTCCAGGGAGTCATTGAAAGCTCATCAATGTCCAGCCCCACGAGGACGAGCGAGCTCATCGGATCCGCGCTCATTTCCCCGCACACGCCGACGGTGATCCCTTGCCGGTGCGCCGCAGTCACGACCCGGTCAATCATATTAAGTATCGCGGGGTGATGCGGCTCGAACATATCCGCGATAAGTTCATTCGTGCGGTCCACGGCGAGCGTGAACTGGATGAGGTCGTTCGTGCCGATGCTGAAGAAGTCCACTTCCTTTGCGAGGTCGTTCACCATTACTACGGCGGCGGGGACTTCAATCATGCAACCGATTTTCGTCTCGGGAATTTCAACGCCCTTCGCGGCGAGTTCGTCGCAGCATTCGCGGTAGAGCGCTTTCGCGGCGCGGAGTTCCTGAATGCCGGAGATCATCGGGAACATAATGCGGAGGTTCCCTTCGTGCGCGGCGAGGATGAGCGCCTTGAGCTGCTCTTTGAAAAGATCTTTCCGGTCAAGGCATACGCGTATGGAACGCCAGCCCATGAACGGATTCGCTTCGCCCGTCACGGAAACATCGGAGACGAGCTTGTCGCCGCCGGCATCGAGCGTGCGGATGGTGACCGGGTGCGGTTTCATCGCGCGCAGAATGTAGCCGTAAGCTTCCGCCTGTTCTTCGCAGGACGGGGTCCCTTTGCGGAAGAACAAAAATTCGGAGCGGTAGAGCCCGATGCCGGTCGCGCCGAAGTCGAGAACGTTGTCGGCTTCTAGCGGAAGTTCGATGTTCGCATGGAGCGTTACGTATTTGCCGTCGCGCGTCATCGGCTCCAGCTGGCGCATTGTGAAAAGCTCCTGTTTCTGCTTGAGAAACATGGAGTGCTTTTCCTGGAAGCGGCGCAGGTCGGCTTCGTCCGGGTTCAGGATTACTTTTCCGCCCGTACCGTCGATGATGATCGTGTCGCCTTGCTCTGCGAGCACGGAAATGTTGCGCAGGCCGGACACGGCCGGAATCTGCATGGAGCGCGCGAGAATCGCGATGTGGCTCGTGCGTCCGCCGGAGTCCGTCGCGAACCCGACGACTTCTTCTTTCTTGAGCGAGATGAGTGTGCTCGGACTGAGTTCGTGCGCGATGAGAATCGCGCCTTCGTCCTGCCCCTGTCCCTTCACTTTGCCTGTGATGACCGGACCGGAATCGTCGAGCGCCGCGAGGAGGCGGTTGTACAGATCGCGGAGGTCCATCGCGCGTTCGCGCATCATCGCTGATTTGCTTTTTTCAAATTCGTCGATGAGTTCCTTGAGCCTGCTGTGCACGGCCCACCGCGCATTCTGCCCTTCGTCCTTGATGCGCCCGAGGATGGCGTCCACGAGGGTCGGGTCCTTGAGAATCATGAGGTGCGTGTCGAAGATCCGGGCTTCGTTCACGCCGACGCGTTCCGTGATGGACGCCTTGAGGTTCGTGATATCGCGGACGGTGCTGTTCAGCGCGCGGAGGAACAGCTGCTCTTCGTTGGCGAGGCGTTCTTTCGGAAGCTTTTCCTGATTGATCGTGACCGTGCGGTTCGCGATGACCTGCACGGGGCCCAGGGCGTAACCGGGGGATGCGGGAACTCCGATGAGTTCGGTGCGTGCCTTATTCTTCGTTGAATTTGTCATTGAAGAGCTGCACCAGTTGCTGCATTACCGATGCTTCGTCTTCGCCGGAAATTTCAAAGGTCACTTTGGAATCCGGAGTCACGGCGAGCATCATGATGTTCAAAATGCTTTTGGCGTTCGCGCGCGTGCCGTCGTATTCGATGAACACGTCGCTTTTGGCACGTCCGGTGATATCCACGATAAGTCCGGCGGGCCGGGCGTGGATGCCGAGTCTATTCACTACTTGAATTTCTTTACGTATCATATTAGAAGAAGTCCACGTTCACATCCAGGCCGTCCTTGAGGATGATCTGGAACAGGCTGTCCGCCGAATGAACTGTTTTTACGAGATCGTCGTGCAGTGCGCGGTCGTTGAGAAGAAGCCCTGCCGTATTGTCTTTGGACTGCAACTTCTTCGTGAGGCCGTCGAGACGCTTTGTCACGGTGTTGAGCTGGCCGATGACGGAATCCGCGTTGTTGAGGACGCCGTGCGACTGCGTGATGAGGGAACCCAGCGGCGCGCCTGTCGTGTCAAGAAGCGCATTTACCTTTGTGGTCGCGGAGTTCAGGCTCTTCAGACTTTTTTTGAGCTGCGGATCCGTCTCGTTGATCATGACGATCAGGCGGTCTTCAATGTGTTCCGTCTTGTTGACGAGTCCCTTGAACTGCGTGCGGAACTGCGGGTCCGCGACGGTGCTGTCCATCACGGTCTGAACCGTCTGGATAAGAACCTTGGTGCTGTCGAAAAGTTCGCCGGCGAGTCCGAGCGCTTCCGCGATGCCCGCGTCGAAGTGTCCGTCTATCGTATCATTCGGCGCAAAATAATCGCTGGAATCGCTGAGGATGATGCCGATCTGCCGCTCCCCCATGATGCCGATGTTCTGCACGCGGATTTCGGAACCGCGCGAAATTTTCACATCGGTGCGTAGGCGGATTTTTACGAGCACGCGGTGTCCGCTCAGGTAGATATCCTCGACTTTTCCAAGTTTCACGCCGTTCACTTTGACAGGATCATCCAGCGTAAGCGTGCTCACTTGCGGGAACCGCAGGTAAAATGTATTGAACGCTTCCCGGGGGTCCTTGTCGTTCAGGAAGAACAGGCCGAAAACGAGGATGATTATGGCCAGAAGGACGACAAGACCGACAGCGAAGTATAAACTTGAATTCTTCTTCATCTCGGAGGGAAATTTAATATAATGAGAGGGAATGCCGTGGGGATGGACCTTGAATTTCAGCCTTCATAACGGGTCACGGGACTGTTTTCCTCCCCGCCGTCCACGTGGCGCTCGAGCCATTCCAGCAAAAGTCTTTCCTGTTCGGCCTGCGGCAAAGCGTATGCGGCGCGGCCTTTGCGCTGCATGAACACGTCGAGGTAGGTCATCAGCGCCCCTGCGGCTACGGATACGTTCATGGATTCCGTTATGCCGTACTGGGGGAGGATGAATTCGCAGTCTGCAGCTTTGAGCGTGTCCGGGTGGTTCCCGCGGAATTCGCTTCCGAGGTAAAAGGCCGTGGGAATGCTCAGGTCAAGGTCCAGCACCGAATTCGTTGTGTTCGTGCTCGCGACGGCGATCCGGTATCCTTTGGCGCGGAGCGCTTCCAGGCATTCGATGCGCTTTTTGTACAGGGCGAGATTCATCCATTTGAGGGAGCCCTTGAGAATGGATTTGTTCACGCGGTAGGGATTGTCCTCTTCAATGACG
>JBAYFD010000047.1:0-10226 GCA_041667365.1 Fibrobacteraceae bacterium
TTTCCGGAGAAAGCGGAGTTTCGGTAAACACGGATTTCTGCGGAACGGAATAGCGCTCGGAATCCGGCGGAACATCCCTCGGAGCCTGTGTGCAGGCGGTAAAACCGAGGCAGAAAAAAACGGTGGAGATAAGGACTGTTGTACGCACTGATAAAAGTTAAAAAAGTCAGCGCGGGGACATTCTCTGCCATTGATAATTCCTAAATTACTTCTTATGAAAAAGCTTTCCGTCGCCGTCCTGCAGGGACAGTATTTCAAAGATTTTACAAGCAATGCCGCATGGTATAAAAGCGAAGCGCTCAAGCTCCGCGGCACCGGCGTCGATCTCGTGATTCTGCCGGAACTTTTCCACACGCCGTACTTCCCTTTTGAAGAAAACGCGAAAGCCTTTGACCTCGCCATCGAAAAAGAGGACCCTCTCGTCAAGGAATGGCGCGGCATCGCCATCGAACTCGGAGCTGTCATCGTTTTCCCGTTCTTTGAAAAGCGCGCCCGCGGAATCTATCACAACAGTGCGTTCGTCTTCGAGCGCGATGGAAGCATCGCCGGACTTTACCGCAAGAGTCACATTCCGGACGATCCCGGATTTTACGAAAAATATTACTTTGTACCTGGCGACACGGGTTTCGAACCGATTCAGACTTCCGTGGGGAAACTCGGCGTGCTTATCTGCTGGGACCAGTGGTTCCCGGAGGCGGCGCGCCTGATGAGCCTCCGCGGCGCGGAAATTCTCATCTACCCGACGGCCATCGGATGGTCCGCAGGCGAACCCGAATCCATTTACGAACGTCAGAAGGACAGCTGGATGACGGTGATGCGCGGCCACGCCGTCGCAAACCGGGTCTTTGTAATCGCGGCGAACCGCACCGGTCGCGAAGGCAACCTCACGTTCTGGGGACATTCCTTCGCCGCGGCTCCGGACGGTTACATTCTGAAAGACTTCACCCATGATTTTACGGGTGCGGGCATTTTCGAGCTTGACTTTAACGAGATAGAAGAAAATCGCCGCTGGTGGCCGCATTTCCGTGACCGCCGCGTGGATCTCTACGGCGACATTACCAAAATCTGGGGGACTCCGTGAGTTTTCATTATCCTGCAGAATGGGAAAATCAAAAGGCGACGTGGCTCGCATTCCCGCACAATTCTCAGAACTGGTCCGGGGCGCGCCGGGAAAGAATCTCCCGCTTTTACTACGAGCTCATCGGGATTCTTTCCCGGTTCCAGCCGGTGAAGGCGCTCGTCCAGGAAAGCTGGAAGCTTCCGGAATCGGAAGCGCGCGCCTTCCAGGGGGCCCGTTTCGCGCCGGAATTCATCCCGATCCCGACGGACGATATCTGGATCCGCGATTACGGGCCGGTGTTCACTTACGACGACGACAAGGAAACGGTCGCGGAATTCAAGTTCAACGCGTGGGGCGCGAAGTTCCCGCCCTGGGAAAAAGACAATAAGGTGCCGTCCCGCATCGCGGAGCTCACCAAGTTCCCGCTCAAAAGCGTTCCGTTCATCTTTGAAGGCGGAGCGATCGAAGTCAACGGCGACGGGCTCGGAATAACGACGCTCAACTGCCTCACGGGAAATCACCGGAATCCGATAGCGGCTCTCCCGGAAATGACGGCGGCGATACGCGAAGTATTCGGGCTCAAGGATCTGCTCGTGCTTCCCGCGGGCCTTCACGGAGACCATACCGACGGTCATATTGACAATGTCGCGCGCTTCGTCGCGAAGGACCGCATCGTGATGGCTTCGGACGACAAGCAGGACTCCCCCAATTTCCAGATTCTTTCGCGGAATAAAGCGCTTCTTGACGCCTGGCTACGCAAGTACTACGAAAACAAGGCGCACATCGACCTGCTCCCGCTCCCTCCGCAGAAAAAGCTGGGCAAGGAAACGCTCCCGGCTTCTTACATGAATTTCATTTATGCGAACGGGGCTCTCCTTTACCCGTGTTATTCCGCAGAAAGGGATGCGGTGGCGCAGCACTATTTCTCGGTGCTCTACCCGAACCGCGAAATCATCGGAATCGACTGCAGCACTGTCATTGAAGAAGGCGGAAGCCTTCACTGCCTAAGCAAGCAGGAAAACTAAGGTCTTTTTAAAACGAAAACAGCACTCAAGAAAAGAGTGCTGTTTTCTCGTTTTTACTTCAATGTCTGTAGAACGGAATCTATCCGGGTCGTTATCTTAATCGCGCCCGTTGGATTTAAATGATCTGCATTTGCAAAATCTGTCGACAAATAATCATTAGTGCCATCATTGTATTCATCCATCATCACAAAATTTGAATACAGCCCTTGAAGTTCTTTAACAGTATCCGCCAAAGCCACGCCCTGCTCGTGCGTCAGACCATATCGTCCCCACGCAGGAGTGGAGCGGAAATTTGAATTTTGCGGGAAAACAACGGCGATCACATAGACATTCCGGGCAAGGGCCTGTTCGATAATGGATTTTAATTTGTTGTAATTATAGGCGATGCTTCCCAAATGTTTATCATGCCAAAGGTAATCTCCGATAATTTCCGGAGTATCCGTTCCCCAACCAATGCCCGCGTCATAGTACAAGCCATGATGATAAGAAAAAAGCGTATATTCGTCGTCGGAGGGCTGAAGCGCATTTTTACATGCGGAAGCCATTCCCCTTGGGACACCGTCTATCCAATATTTATGATTCTTATCATAAATGTAGCCGGGAATGTTTCCAAACCAAACGTTGAAATTTTCATCCTGCACATACCACCGGTCAAAATCCAGCGTTATAATGAGAGCCTTTAATTGCGGTGCCAATGGTAAAAAATAATTTTTAACAAAGAATTCCGTGGATGCAAGGTCCTGAGCGGAATAAGCTAAATTCAATGCGAATCCATATCGAATGACGGTAGGATCGACTCCAGCGAAAGAACGTGAAGATCCTAGTGCAATAACGCGTACGGAATCATAATATTGCCAAAAATAGTCCATCTTGACTTTCATAATATGCGTTGTAACGTCCGAGCTCTCCGTCATATAAAAGCCGGCACTGTCAGGATTTAGTCCTTCATTCGATGTTCCCGTGGGATTAATCCACAAGCAAGGATGCCAGAGTTCATTTCCTTCGGCAAGATCCGTAACGGAAGAATCCGCAAAATTCACAAGGGCAATTTTTGCATGCGCTCCATCTGCATTTGTGAGGCTTGTAACGGCAAAATTCCCAGCATTAAGCGCCCATTCCGAATGGTCGAATGTGTAGCCGGAAGGCGCCGGATAAGTCGCGATGAGTTTTCCGATGCTGTCGGCGACAAGAATTCGTTTATGCGCTTCATAGGATACGCCAGCAAAGCTTTGCCCCGCTTTTCCACCGAAATCAAGGAACAAAGTTTTCTTTAAGGAGTCCCGGGAAAGCGAGGCGTTGCAGGCTTGCTCGCTCCCGTACCAAACCGAATCCAGTCCATTTACATTCGCCCGCAAAAGTTTTGAACCAGTCACCGCTAGTTTTCCATCGTAAGACACACCGGCGTTAAAGGTGCCATCAAAAAGTTTTATCGGAGTGCCGAATTTTCCGGAACCAAAGGAGACTTTCCATGTGGACTTCTTTTTCCATTCCGACAAATCGGAATCATCGCCTGCATCCGTTACATAAATGATGCTGGTGTCCGCGCCAACAACTTCCCATCGGGGAATTGCGGCACTTGCAACGTTCAACTTTACAAGGTTAGAACCCGTCGAATCTAAATTACGGACATAAACAGTGGAGTTCCCCGAGATTCCTTCCGGCCTGGTGCAAAATGCAACAAGTTTTCCGTTGGGCGAGATCTCCGGATGGTAGGCGTCTATCGTATCCTTAATTTCACGCGCAGAGGCCATTCCGGAAGAATAGTCTACATAAGCGATGTTTCCCGTGGCATCATTTCGAAATGCTAATTTTGCCCGGTATGTGTGGAATAGCGTGCGGATGGTGGATGCTCCCGCCGTGATTGAAATCTTTGAAGTCATCGTTCCTGCAGCGGACATCCATATCGGATTTTTTATAACGCCGCGGGCAAGGCGGAATCCCACATACGCCGCCTTTGTCGCTCCCGTCACCATATAAAGATCACCACGAAGATAGAGTTTAATTCCCGTCACTGCATTTTTATAAGAGCCGCCCTTCACGACGCGTTCTTCGGTGGATCCGCCATCGGGAGCCCCCACATAATTAGTTACTGTCGTATCCTTGAAAGATCCAAGATAGTCATCTGTCCATTCAAGCGCATTTCCGGCAAGATCGCAGAAACCGCCTGCGTCTACGCCGGCGGTACAAACATCATGTACAGTATCTTCTGAATTTTCAGAAGTCCAGGCTTTTTTCGCCGGAGCCCAGCCGATAGAGGCAGCGAAAGTCCATTCCGCTTCTGTCGGCAATCTGTAGCCATCCCGGTCTATATGCGCCAAAAGGCCATCAAGCAAAGTACAACTCCCGTCTTGATTCCGCATCACCGATGAATATGTGTAAACGGTGTCAAGGCCTTCGGCCTTTGACCGCAAATTTGCAAAGAGGACGGCGTCATAGTAAGTCACATCCGTTTGTGGATAATTTCGGGCAGAATCATCGACATCTCTGCCGGTAAGATCCGCGAATTCGCCTTGTGTCACTTCATGTTTTGAAAGCGAGTAGTCGTAAGTGAAAGTCGCTTTCATTGCAGGTTGCGCAGAAAGCGGAGCTAAAGAATCATTTGTTCCAAGCGCAACAGACCGCCCCGTCGCCTTAACATGAATCATTCCGAAGTTATCTTCTCCGGAAAATTCAGTGAGAGGCGCATCCGTATCCGAACAGCTAGCCGCAAGAAAAGAAAGGAATAAAACATAAAGCGGAAGAAAAATTTTTAGCATAACGGCCTCAGTTACTTATGAGATAAAAGTAACAAAACAAAGCCTGTGAAGAAAGCCCCGTTGAGTACAAAAGTCGGGCATATTGGCTCACGCGGGCGCGGAGGCTCCCTTTTCTTTTGCCTTCGCTTCGGCGATGGCGAGTTTCGCACGCTTATCCACTTCCTCGTTCCAGTGCACGCCCGTGTGCGCCTCGACTTTTTCAAAGCGGACGCCTTTCGCGAGTTCCGAAATGGATTCGATGTAACGCTGCGCGACGTGACTTTTCGCCTTCCATTCACCCTTCGCCCAGCGCGCGACGCCTTCGTAATCGTGGCAGATGATGCCTTCTTTCCCGTTCATTTTAAGCCAGCGCATCGCCCGGTATGCGGCGAGAAGTTCCCCGTCGATGTTCCGGCTTTCCGCGGGGAATGCGGTCACGCCCCGTTCCGATGCAATTTCCGTGCCCTCTTCCACGGCGACGAACGCCCAGCCGGCGCGGGCATAATCCGGCGAAAAAGAGCCGTCCACGAAAACCCGGAGCCCGCCTTCGGGGCATTTCGCCGTAACGCCAGCGACCCAGGCCTCCGCCTCTTCCCGGGTTCCGAATGCCTTGAAAAGCGCGCCCTTTACGCCGTGCGTCAATTTTTCGCATTCCGGCCAGCTTGTGACGACTTTTCCGCCATCTGCGCCTTTTATCGCATAAAATTTTGCTTTTGCCATAGCGCAAAATTTATATTTTCATTGTAGCTTTACGGAGACACTTTTGAAACCTTCGCCCTATTTTGCAGATAGCTTTGCCTTCTTTTTCAAGCGGTTCCTTTCCGCAAAAGGAATACGCAAGTTCTTTCTGAAATACGCCGGAGATTCTTCCGAGCCTTTCGAATACCCGTCGGCACTCTCCTCCTGCCGCGGACACCTCATCGTCATGCCGGAGACGACGGACGACGCATTCCCTTACATTCCGCTAATCCGTGAGATTATCGCCCGGGATGACGGCGCGACCTGCCTCCTTGCCGGCGACGCGCTCCGCGACTTGGTGTTCAGCGCAGGATTTTCCGCATACACACCCTGCTTCTACACAGTCAGCGGCTGCCGCTACGGGACTCCAGAATATGAAAAAATCGTGAAAGTCGTGACTTCCAGAACTTATTCCGTCTGCCTCTACCTCGAAAGGAAACCACTCTACCAACGTCTTGCCCTAGCGAAATTATCCTCGGCGCCTTACCGCATAGGTTTTCACTGCGAAGATCTGTTCCCGTTCCTCAACGTGAGCCTCGGCACGGACGCGAAAGACGCGCACATCCGCGCACAGATTCTGCAGGAACGCTACGGGAGCGCTAAATGAGCGCACCCAAGCCGGAGTCTTCCAAAGTCGGATTCGCGGACCTGCACCTGCACACCTCACTCAGCGACGGCACTCTTTCCGTGGAAGAACTCATCCAGCTCGCGAAGCGCCGCGGACTCCGCTGCATAGCCATCACCGATCACGATAATCTTGAATCCTACGCCAAGGCGATAGAACCTGCCGCCGAAGCCGGAATAGAAATCATCCCCGGCATCGAGGTCTCTGCGGTATGGCAGGGCAAGGACGTCCACATCCTCGGATACTTCTGCGACCCGACGAACCTCGCGCTCAACCTGGAACTCCAGGAATCGGCGAAGCAGCGCGTCGCGCGCATCCGCGCCATCATTAAAAAGCTCAACGCGCTCGGCGTCGGCATCACTTACGAAAAAGTCGCGACCTACTGCCACGGTCCCGTCATCGGGCGGCCGCATGTCGCGATGTCCCTCGTGGACGAGGAATACGTATCCTCTTTCACGGAAGCCTTTACACGCTACCTCGGCGAAGGCTGCCCCGCATTTGTGGAAAAGAAGGGCCTCACGCCGCAGCAGACCGTGCGCCTCATCGAAAACGCGGGCGGCATCGCAGTGCTCGCGCATCCCTACAAAACAGGCGCGGACCCGATCATCGAAGATCTGGTCGAAGCCGGCCTCAAGGGAATCGAGACGTACACACCGTCCCAGAAAGGAAACGTGGGCCGCAAGTACCGCGACATCGCCATTAAATACAAACTTGTAGGAACGGGCGGCTCGGATTTTCATTCCGAAGGCGGGCCCTACGGCCCGAACTGCATGAAAATGCCTTACACCGTTGTCGAAGAACTCCGCGAGCGTCACGAGAAGTCCCGCGCCGAACGGCTTTAATTCATCAGTAAATCAGGCGGATTTCATCCACGGTGAGCGTCGCGCCCACGGTTCCCTTATACACATTGCCCTGAGCGCTCGACGCCATCACGATGCGGATGTGCGTTACGTCTTCATTGCCGGTTCCCACGACGAGATGGTTGTCGACGCCCGACGAATTCTTGAGCGATTTACTAAATGTGTTGGATTCGTAAATCGGAGAAGCGCCGTCCGGTTTGCCGTAAGTAAATTTCATCCGGAGCGTTTTGTACCCGGAAGAGCTTGTCGTGATGGAAACGACGTCCGGATCGGAAGTATCCGTGTCCGTGGTCGCGCGGTACCAGGCGCTCGCGACGAGCGTGTTCACGTCGGAAGAGCCGCGGTACTGATTCCTGCCGTCATTAGCGGTGAGAGTGCGGTTTTCGAGAAGGACGTACATGTCGCAGCTATCGCCGCTGCCCGTATAGGAGAAATCTATTTCCACGTAGGCCGGGCGGCCTTTGAACGGGCGGCCGAAATCGATGAGTTCGTTGCCGTCGTCGTAGTCGTTCAGCATGCTTAATGAGCCCACGCTCTTCGGGTTAAAATATCCGGTGAAGATGTTACCGCTCGCGAACTGGCCTATGCCGAGAATTTTTGCGTCCATGGATTCCAGGTGCGCCGCGGATTTATCGGAAGTCGGCGTCGTCATATTGAATCCCGACGTGTTCCCGTTCGCCCATTCCGTCGCGACGTTCCCGCTCCAGGCGGTGAACGAGTTGTTCGGGTACTGATATCCGGCTTTTATCGTGTATGTCTTGCTTTGCCCGTCCACGGTTTTTACAGTCACCGTTTTCCCGGAACGCAGGTCATACGCGCCGTCATTTGCAATGTCCGCGCTGGACGCCCCGTCCGTAAAAGTAAGACCCGTCACCGCAAGCTGCGTCAGGTCCGCGAGATACGTGAGCGAATTCACCGTAATCGTCCCGAGGCTGTCGTTGATCGTCGCCGCCGTCCCCGCGATCTTCATCGCCGTGATTTTGGGCGCCGCATAAGTCTTCGTCACGGAAACGGTCCACTGAACCTGGGTCCCGTCCGCCGCCTGCACGGTCATCGTCGCGGAACCCGAGGATAGGTCAAGGTAGCCGTTCGTCGGACTCGCGAGGGAGGCTCCCTCTGAAAATGTATGAGAATCAAAGTAGACCATCGTCAGATTTTCGGATGATGCATAAGTGAGCGCGACCGTGTGCTTTGACGTGTCAATTTTTGTCGCGGTCGCGACCGGATCCATCTTCAGCGAAAGAATATTCGCCGCAGAGGAAGTCTTCTCCCCCGCGGCCGCGACGGAAACATTCACGGTCCAGGTTTTCGCGGTACCGTCCTCCGCCGTCACGGTGAACTTCTGCGCGGAGCTCCAGTCCGTGATGGATGCCGGCTTCGGCGACACCGTCGCCCCGTCGCTTACGGAGAAGGAATCCACCGCCGCAGAAGCGATGTCCGTTCCGGCATTCAGCTTGACAGTGATCGTCCCGGCGGATTCATCGCGTGCGTTCGAAAACTGGTTCTTGAAAATGACGAACAAATTTTTAGCGGAATTTTTAACGGCGGTGACGGAAACAATCCAAATCTTCTGCGTGCCGTCTTCCGCGGTGACAGTGAATTTCTGCGCGGAACTCCAGTCTTTCACGGACGAGGGCGCCGGGGAAATGGTCGCGCCTTCCGCTAAAATCGCAGTGTCGAGCGTGCACTTGGAAAGATCCGTGCCTATGGGCATCTGAATTTTGATCGTATCGGGAACGCCGTTGCCGCCGGAAGCCGTCGCCGCGGAATACTCTCCGTCGAGCTGTAACTTGAGGCTTGCGTCATTCGCCGCGGCGACAGAGGACGATGAATTCACAGCCGACCCTGATTCTGAGGATGACGAAGTCCCTGAGGCCTTCGCCGAAGAAGACGAAAGCACTTCTCCGGCGATTTTCACCTGCAGTTTCCAGAGGTCGCAGAACCCGCTCTCCGAACGGAGCATCAGATATATTTCACGGCTCTGCGGAAGCCGAATCCTGTCCCCTTCGCGCAGAGGATCTTCCGAAAGCGAAAGGGTGCGCGCAAAGCTGTCGCGCTCCACGGAATCGGACGGAATCGAAAGGACTTTGCTTTCCACTAAGTAAAGATCCGCGAGCGAACTGATGTCAAGGGAGTCAATCGTCAGGGAATCGTAACTTTTGCCGGAATCCGCGGCAGGGAACGAAGCGATGAGCAGGCGTTCGTCCGGATACATCTGCGTCGTCGCGCTTTCGCCGTCAAACGTGATGGCATTAAGCGTATGATAATCGGACTTTCCGAATTCATTGAAATCCGCGGAGCAGGCCGCAAAAAGAAGCGCGGACACGATGAACGACGTTAACAGATGACGCATTTTCAGACTCCACTCAGTAAACAAGCTTGAACTGATCCAGGACAAGTTCAGAATTTTCGCCGCCTCGGTATTTGCCGCTGCTTCCTGCCGCACCACCGGCGACAACGTAGGCATACGCGGAAGACGCGAACATAATATGAATGCTCGCGACTTCTTCAGTTCCCGAGCCAAGGGTAAGCCCTGATGCGACAGGGTACCCGCCCGTCAAAAGGCCGTTCGGATCGGCACCATAAGAAAGCGCAACCCGTTTGGTCGTTGTTTCTACAGAGGCATCGTCGATAACGGCTCCCGTCGCCACCACTTTATTATCCGCACTCACAAGCATCACGTAGATCAAGTCCTTCTGCGGATAATCGGAAGATGAATTTGCGACATGAGCGTAGGAATAAGTCACGGCGAAGGAATCCGGACGGGCGGCGAAGGACTTTCCGAACGTCATCAGCTTGGAAATATCCGAAATTCCGGTGGAAGGCGTTCCGCCCGAATAATCGACGTCATAAATATTTTTTGCATCCGCACCGGAGAACGTTCCTGCGAAATAGGCTCCCGTCGCCATTTTCCAACCGCCGGAAATAACAGCGCTTCCGATTCCCCAAGCGCAAACGACTTCTTTCGTGTACAAAGCGATGGAAGAACCGTCTTCAACAAGATTAGCGGAAGAGGTGAATTTATAATTTGTAACCAAAGCGACAGTGGCGCTGCCTTCTGTCGCCATCGCATCGCTCGTCGTCGCCCAGAAGCTATTATCGCGGGCGGAGAAATCCGAACCGGGAACCTGATACCCGGCCTTCACCGAATACGGGGCAAGCGCGCCCATCGCATCCACGAAA
>JBAYFD010000048.1:0-10008 GCA_041667365.1 Fibrobacteraceae bacterium
GACTGTTTCGGCGCTCCGCAGCGGACCGGCATTCCTTCAAAAGCCTTGGATGCGAGCTCTTCAATGCCTTCGATGGCGACGGCTCCGCCCGTGAGGACGATTCCCGCGCCGATGATTTTATCGAGATGCGCCTTGCGCAAGTCTTTGTTCACAAGTCCGAGGATCTCGCTCATGCGCTCATACATGATTTTTGCAAGGACTTCGCGTGGTTGCTGCGTTTCCTCGCGCCCGCCGATGCCCGGGACAGGAATCATTTCATCCTTGAGCAGATTCGAAAAACGGCATGTGCCGTACTTCTTCTTGATTTCCTCGGCGCGGTCAATAGGCGTCTTGAAGCAATAGGCGATATCATTCGTGACCGTATTGCCCGCGAGGTCGATGGACACAGTGTAACGCACCGTATCCCCGACAAACACGGCGACATCCGTGGATCCGGCGCCGATATCGATCACGGCGACGCCGAGTTCGCGTTCATCGTCATGCAGAATGGCGCACGCGGAAGCGAGCGGTTCCAGGACGAGCGACGCGATGGAAAAACCGGCGCGTTCGACAGACTTGCGGAGATTCTGAATGGCGCCCATCTGCGCCGTCACCATCTGTACCTCCGTGCCGAGGCGGACGCCGCTCATGCCGAGAGGATTCTTGATTCCGACCTGTTCATCCACGGAAAAATCACCCTGCAAAACATGAATGACTTCGCTGTCCGCCGGGAGGAGCATAGAACTCGCCTGTTCCACCACAGCCTTCATATCCGCTTCCGTCACTTCGTTACCGGAACGATTGAGGAGCACGGTGCCCTTGCAGCTCGCAGAACGGATGTGACTTCCCGCGATGCCGACATAAACGTCTTTCACGTCGATACCCGCCATCGTTTCCGCCTGCTGCACTGCTGTCTCTATGGAACGCACGGTGCTTTCCAGCTCATTGATGGCGCCTTTCTTAAGCTCATTCGTGCCACAGCCAAGCACGCGGACTTGACCGTTATCCTGAATGAGGCCGATGAAAACTCCGATCTTGGAGCTTCCGACATCCAGGCTGACGATCACGCGGCTTCTGTCAATTTGATTCAGATTCTTCTCTTCCATTTGTCTCCAACCTTGCGACATTTTCAGATGCCGACGACGATTCTTCCGTATAAGCAAACCCGTTGAAACGCATATCAAGCACAGTCACGTCCGAAAGCGCCTGCGTCTTTCCATAAACAAGCATCCGGTAGTGTTCGAACAGTTCCGCCGATTTCGCTTCCTCCGGGAACAGCGTCTTGAAATCCACATCGCGGAAGAACACCTCCACTGCATGGTCCTTCATACTGTAGCTCGCCTGCGAGACCTCGCGGTAAAGGGAGTCATCCCAAGTCTTCATCGCAAGCAGGAACGCGCCCACCTTCCCGATTTCCCAGGGTGCGTCCGCGCTCACGACCGGAAGCTGATACGCCGCGGACGTGGGCATCGGAAGGACAAGACCGCGCTCCGAAAGCACCTGCCACTTCCCCTGATGGAGCCGTACCATCACGGGCGAGGTTTCCTGGACATCGATCTGCACGGACCACAGGAGATTCACATGCACATCCGCGGAACGGAGGAGCGGCATTTTTTCAATGCGCGCCTTCACGCTATCCTCATTGATTTCCGAAAGCGGAACGCCGACCTGCAACCCGGAAGCCTGAATGATGTCTTCCCAGGTGAGCATGCGGTTGCCGCTGATCTCAATGCTTTTAAGCGTACGGAGTTCCATCGGATTGATCTTGCGGATATAGAACCACCCCTGCCACACGGCGACGCCGAGGAGCGCGACGAGGAGCAGGACTATCCAGCCCCGGCGGCGCATCCAATGGAAGAAGGACGCGGTGAACTTCTTGCGGTTCTCGCGGCGGACATCCATCTTGTGGGTCTCATTATAACCGAGACGGCGCCCGGTTATTGTGGTTCTATCCCTTGCCACGTTACTTCAACGCCTCCAGAAGCTGTTTTTCCAATTTCCAGACATCGCCCGCGCCCATGAATATCACAAGGTCGCCGCTCTTCAGATCCTTCTTGAGGACCTCGAGCGCGTTTTCCTTCGCTCCGGCGATGAAATGCGCATTGCGGTGCCCGCGCTTTTCCGCAGCATCGACGATGAGCTTGCCCGTGATTCCCGGAATGGGCTGTTCGCGGGCCTTGTAGATTTCACACACGAGGAGTTCGTCGCAGTTCGTGAACGCAGTGCCGAAAGCTTCGTACTGATCGCGGGTGCGCGTATAAAGATGAGGCTGGAACACGACGACTATGCGCTTGTCCGGGAACTTATCGCGTGCACCGGCGAGAGTCGCAGCGGATTCCGTCGGGTGGTGCGCATAGTCATCATAGACGAGCACGCCCTTTTCGGAGCCGATGTATTCGAAGCGGCGATGAACGCCCGTAAATTCAGCAAGGACCTTGCGCACCGTATCGAGAGGAATGCTCTCCTCGTTCGAAAGCGCGATCGCCGCAGTCGCATTGAGCACGTTGTGGCGGCCAGGAATCTGGAGCGTGAATTCGCCGATGGACTTCCCGGCCTTGAACACTTCAAAGCAGGAAATTCCGTTCACATAGCGCAAGTTTTCAATGCGGTACATCGCCTGACGGTTGAATCCGTACGTCACGACAGGTTTCACAAAACGCGAAAGCACGGACTGAACGTTCGGATCATCAAGGCAGACGACGACCTGTCCATAAAAAGGAACTTTGTTCGCAAAAGCGACGAAGGCATTTTTGATTTCTTCAATGTTGCCGTAAGTATCAAGGTGATCCGCATCGATGTTCGTGATGATCGCGGAAGACGGCATCATCGAGAGGAAGCTGCGGTCGAATTCATCGCTTTCCGCGATGAGGTAATTGCCTCGACCGACCTTGGCGCCGCTGCCCTTGCCCTTCACGATGCCGCCGACGATGACCGTCGGGTCCTGATTGGCGGCTTCCCAGATTGCGCCAAGCATGGAAGTCGTCGTCGTCTTTCCGTGCGTACCGGAAACAGCGAGCGTGTATTTGAGGCGCATCAGTTCGCCGAGCATTTCCGCGCGGCGGATAACCGGAATGCGGCGCGCTTTCGCTTCCACGATTTCGGGATTGTCCATCTTGACCGCGGAAGAGTAGACGAGGAGGTCCGCACCTTCGACATTCTGCGCTTCATGCTTCGGGAACACCTTTATCCCGAGGTTCTTCAGGTAATCGATGACCGGGCCTTCGCTCATGTCCGAGCCCGTGACGATGAAACCATTTTCGAAAAGAACTTCGGCTATACCGGACATACCGGCGCCGCCGATGCCCACCATGTGAAGTCTCTTGATCCGGTTTTTAGGGATGATATTCATTTTGCACACTCCGCGTCAAAAATGACCTTGGCGATTTTGTCTGCGGCATCCGGCATTCCAAGCGACTGCGCCGCTTTCGCCATTCTGCTCAGTTCATCGGAATTCGCAAGCAGGTTCTCCACCTTTTCCCAGAGGTGGTCCGGCTCGTCATCAAGTTCCACGAGGGCGGCCCCGGCATTTTCCACTGCGCGGGCGTTGAACTCCTGGTGGTTCGCCGTGGCGAACGGATACGGGAGAAGGACCGAAGGCTTGCCGAACGCGAGGATTTCCGCGAGCGTCGAAGCGCCGGCGCGGCTCACGATTACATCGGCATAAGCCATGAACGCATAGACGTTGTCCACAAAGCCCTTGACAAAGACATTCGGCGCATGCACGCGGTCCGCGATCGCAGGCGCTTTCTTCGCACCTGCCTGCCACAGCATCGCGACATCGCTGCGGGCGGCGATCTTCGAAAAGGAATTTTCAATCTTCGTATTGATTCCCGCGGCACCCTGGGAGCCTCCGAGAACGAGGACGCACTTCTTGCCTTCCGGAAATTCCGAAGGGCGTGCGAGCGATTCCTTCGAAGGCAGTTTGCGCACAGGGTTTCCGAACACCTGCGTCTTGCCTTCCGGGAAAAATTTCGCGGCATTCTTCGAAGTCACAAAGATTTTTTCCGCATAACGGGAGCCAACTTTGTTCGCAACGCCGGCGACCGCGTTCTGTTCCTGAATATACACGGGGATTCCCATGCGGCCCGCGGCATAGACAACCGGAAGCGACACATAGCCGCCCGTGGCGACGATGACATCGGGCTTGCGCTTCGCGATGACTTTCTTTGCGCTCGCGATAGCTTTCACAAGTTTGAACGGGAGCGCGAGATTGCTCATCAGCGCGCCGCGGTGAAGCGGAACTGCGGTAATAACATCGTATTCCCAATGCGGGGAAACGAGGCGGCTCTCCATGGAATCGGCGCGGCCCGCAAAGGAAATATCCGTGATTCCGAGAGCCTTCAGGCTTTCGGCGATGGCCATCGCGGGGAACACGTGACCGCCCGTACCGCCGCATGCGAATAGGAATTTTTTCTGTTTCATATAGCCTTCGTTGAATAACCGGTCACGGGCTCTTCATGGATTCCTGTCCCGGAGCCCGGCCGTGAAATGTTGAGCAACACGCCTATGGACAAAAGCGAAACGGCAAGGCTTGTCCCACCGTAACTGATAAACGGCAGAGGCTGGCCCGTCGTGGGCATGAGTCCCGTACAGACGCAGACGTGGATAAGGATGTTAAAGAACAGGGATGTCGAAAGCGCGACGGCGAGATACTTCGCAAAGCGCGTATGCGCACCCTTCGCAATGATGAATCCACGGTAAATGACAAAGCCGAGCAGAAAAAGAACGATAAGGGAACCGATGAAACCGAGTTCCTCGCCGAGCACCGCGAAAGCACCGTCCTTGTAAGATTCCGGAATGAAACCGAGTTTCTGCGTCCCCTGCCCGATGCCCGTACCGAACAGGCCTCCGTTGCCCAGTCCGAGCAGGAAGTGATAGAGCTGATATCCCTTCTGCTGCAAGTGCTCTTCCGGGTGAATGAACGCCTCTATGCGGGCGAGGCGGTAAGGCTGAATAATCGCGAGGATACCAGCGATCGGAGCCACGGTGAGAACCGTACCCGCTAGATATTTGACATTCGTCCCGGCGACAAAAAGAAGCACATACGTAATGGCGACAATGAGCGCAAACATGGAGAAGTTCGGCTCCAGAAGGAGCAAACCGCCCACAATAGCGACAGGAACCATCGGGCGGATAAACCCTACCTTGAACGTGCGGATATCATCCCCGGCCGCGGCCAATTTTGCAGAAAGCAGGAGGAACAAGGCGAGTTTTCCGATTTCCGAAGGCTGAATTTGAATGAAACCGAGGCTGAGCCAGCGGCGCGCACCATGGGAAAAGACACCGCAAATCGGGACAAGGGCAAGAAGAATGACACTCGCGATGAAGAGCGGACGGGCGAGTTTGAGCCAGATCCGATGATCCACGATGAATCCGAGAGCAAGCAAGACAAGACCGAGAGCCATATTCTTCAAGTGGGAAACCAGGAAATAGGACGTCGGAAGGCCTTTCTGCACGGCAACGGAAGAACCCGCCGTGTACACGACGAATGCGCCGAGCACAAGAAGCGCAAGGACTGCGCCGAGCAGCCACTTGTCGAACTTCATATTCAGACGGTTTTCCATCATCTTACTTCCTTCGTTTCCATCCCAGATTATCAGGCGTCCACCGGAGTGAGGCGGAGCATCGCTTCCACGACACGTTCGAGTTTCATACCGCGCGAACCCTTCACGAGGAGGATATCTCCGCGGCGGACGTTCGCATTCAGGAAATCGATCGCGCCTTGGACGTCATCAAAATGGAGAGCGTGTTCCGGGCGCATACCGGCCTTGATAGCGCCCGCCTGGATATTCTTCGCATCCTTGCCCACGGTGAGAAGGCAGTTGAAATTCATTTCGGGAACGAGGCGTCCCATGTCGCGGTGAAGATCAGCGCTCGTCCGGCCAAGCTCAAGCATATCGCCGAGAACGGCTATACGGCGGCTGAAGCCTTCCACAGAGCCCACGGTTTCAAGCGCCATGCGCGTCGAGGACGGATTCGCATTGTAGCAGTCGGAAACGATTTTGAAACCGTCCGCCTTGCGGATTTCCATACGCATATTCGCCGCATGGAAGTTTTCGAGGGCGGTCGCCATTTCGGCCTTCGGAATGCGGAGCGCATCCGCGACAGCGATCGCGGCGAGGGCGTTGTAAACATTGTGAATGCCCGGGACGCCGAGGTGGAACTGCGTGCGACCGATTTTAAAATTCGCGCAGGCGTTCATATCCCATTTGAGATCAACGGGCTTGTACACGCCGCGGCGGATGCCAAAAGTCACCACCCGGTAAGTCTTGGTGGAGCGCACTTTGCAGAGATGAGCGTCATCCGCGTTCAGCACCAGAATGCCATTACGGCGAAGTCCTTCGGCGATGCAAATTTTTTCCTTGAACACGCCATCCAGGGAGCCGAGACCTTCAAGGTGGCTCGCGCCGATGTTCGTGATGACGGCGATATCGGGTTCCGTGATCATCGAAAGCGGGCGGATTTCGCCCGGGCCGCTCGTGCCCATTTCAACGACGGCGACTTCGTGTTCGCGCTTCAGCTGCAGAAGAGTCATCGGAACGCCAAGCTGATTATTCAGATTGCCCGGAGTCGCGAACGTCTTGAACTTGCGGGAAAGAATAGCCTTGAGCATTTCCTTGGTCGTCGTCTTGCCGTTACTTCCGGTGACGGCGACTTTCTTCAAGTGGAACCGGCGCTGATATCCTTTTGCGAGGCGCTGCAAAGCCTTCGCAGTGTCATCGACCGGGACGTATGCTTCGATCTGAAGCGAATCCACACGGTTCTTGTTCACAACGCTCATGAGAGCTCCTTTCCCCATCACCTGAGGAATAAAATCGTGCGCGTCAAAACGCGCTCCTTTCAAAGGCCAGAACACCACGTTTTTCGAAGCTTCGCGGGAATCCAGGCAAAGCTGAACTTTGCGTTTCATCGCACGCGCGGGGACACCCACCGGGGAAGCTTCCAGGATTTCACACATTTCCGCGACTGTCAAATCCGGCTTCAGCATTTTTCCATCTCCTTGCGCACAAGTTCGCGGTCATCGAAATGGTGCTTCACCGTGCCGACGATCTGATAATCTTCATGACCCTTGCCGGCGACGACAAGCCAGTCACCATCGCCGAGGGCATTGCAGGCCTTGGAAATAGCCTCCGCGCGGTCTTCGATGACGGTAAATTTCTTTGTATGCATTCCCGCGACGATTTCATTGATGATTTCGCCCGGAATTTCCGTGCGGGGGTTATCCGAAGTGACCCACGCGAAATCCGCTTCCTTTTCTGCTATTCCGCCCATAATGGGGCGCTTGGTGCGATCACGGTCACCGCCGCAACCGAACACGATCGAAAGCTTGCCGCGGCAAAGTTCGCGCGCCGTGAGAAGGACGCGTTCAATCGCATCCGGAGTATGCGCGTAATCGACGATCACCCGGCGCTTGCCATCATTCCAAACCATTTCAAAGCGGCCCGGGACGCGCACGGCGAGGAGGGATTCGCGAAGCGCATCCATCGAAAGGCCGAGAGCGCGTGCCCATGCGGCGACGAGGAGGATGTTGTCCACGTTGAATTCGCCGACGAGGCGCGTATCGAAAGGCTTTTCGGAAAGCGCGGGAATGGTGAGTTTCATGCCGTCTTCGTGGCAGATCACCTCCGAAGGCTTCACCTGAGCGACGGCGCTTCCGAGACGGGAAACGGCCGTCTTGTTCTTCACGGTGATTTCGTTATAGAGACGGAGGCCATAAGCGTCATCCACATTGATGACGGCGACGCCGTCCTCGCGGAGATACTTCGTAAACAGGAGTTTCTTCGCCTGGAAGTAATTCTCCATCGTCTTGTGGTAATCCAGATGATCGCGAGTGAGGTTCGAGAAAAGTCCGCTCTTGAAGGCGATACCCGCGACGCGGCCCTGGTGCAGGGAATGCGAGGACGTTTCCATCACGAGATCCGTGCAGCCCGCATCGACCGCATCCCTCGCGAATGCGTAAAGTTCAATGAGGCCCGGAGTCGTGAGGTGCGAAGCGACGACCTTGTCGCCGATGCGCTTGCAGATAGTGCCGAGGAGCGCGACCTTGCGGCCCTGCGCGCGGAGAATTTCCGCCATCAGGAACGCACTCGTCGTCTTGCCGTTCGTACCCGTCACCGCATGTGCGGTAAGGCTTGCGAACGGATCCTTGAAAAGTATCTTCGACGCTTCAAGGCGCGCTTCCGCAGTGTTTTTCACTTGCAGCCAGTGAGCCTCGAGGCCCTTGGGAGCGGGGACTTCGCTCACCACCGCCACGGCGCCCTTGTTAAGGGCCATGCGCGCGAATTTTTCATAATCGCCGACCGGGAAAGCGAAGAACATATCCCCCGCCTTCACCAGACGGGAGTCATCGGAAAGTCCGGTCACCGCTAGATTTTTAAGAAGAGCTTCAGACAACATAAGTTACCTCACCCCCGTTCCTTGAGAACCAACCGGCATTCCGTTCCCCTTGAAAGCGGAGAATCGGCCACCGGAAACTGATCGACGACACGTCCCTTGCCCGTATACGTCACGGACGCGCGGACATTTCCAAGAATGTCGAGCGCATCGCGGAGCGAAAGACCTTTCAGATCGGGCATACGCGACGCAACAACCGTATTCATCGTAAGCACAAGCCCGGAGCCCGTTTCCATATTGCGCTTCTGGGAAACGATGACTGAGCCGTCCGAGCTGAATTTCACAGGGCAGTTTTTCGCCGCGGAGAGTTTCATCGCGTCCGGTTTTGAAAGGCCGACGAAATCCACATTGCAGTTCGTATTCGGAGAGACGCGCGCTAAGTTGTACGGAACGGGCGAAAGATGCGGATTCATATAGATGCCTTCCATAATGCTGCGGAACACGGGGCCGGCGGTGAGGCCGCCCACGGTGAACGTCTTAGGATCGTCCACGAGCACCATGCACACGTAGCGCGGATTCTGCACAGGAGCGAGCCCGATGAACGAAGCGACTTGCTTCGTATGATCATAGCGCTTGAGTTCCTGACTGTATTTTTCCGCTGTGCCCGTCTTGCCGCCGAAATCCATATCGGGAAGCTTGCTGGAAACGACGCTTTTACCCGTGCCTTCAAGAACCACTTCACGGAGCATCGTACGGATCCGCGCCGCCGTCTCTTCCGAAATCACACGGCGGACGACGACCGGTTCATTATAAGCTTCCACGGAGCCATCGGGATTCAGCCATTCGCGGACGATCGTCGGCTGCATCAGCTTGCCGCCGTTTGCAACCACGGAGAACGCCATCGCCATCTGCAGTGGGGTCACCAGGATTTCGTGACCGAAGCCCATTGTCTTGAGCGTGCGTCCGCTCCATTCAGGAACGGGCTTCAGCATGCCGGATTCTTCACCGGGAATTTCCACGAGGGTCTTGGAACCGAAACCGAAAGCGCGCACATAACGGTAAAAGGTTGTGGGACCGATTTCATCCGCGATTTTCGCGAACACAATGTTCGATGACTTCGCCATCGCCTGCGTCATGTTCATATCGCCATGATCGTGCGTGTCACGGATCAGGCTCCCGTCCGGAAGAGCCCAGCGCCCGCCTTCCCCGCTGAAAACTTTCTCCGGATCGACGGCGTGTTCCTCAATCGCCGTAGATGCCGTCACCAATTTGAAAATCGAGCCCGGTTCAAAAGCGAGAGAAACGATATCATTCCGGTTCGCGCGGGAAGCTGCGGATGCGCCGGCGTTCGGATCATAAGTCGGATAACTCGCCATCGCGAGAATTTCGCCCGTCTGGGGATCGACGACAATGGCGCTGCCGCTTTCCGCCTGATAGTTATCCACGCCTGTTTTAAGAGCGTTCTCCACGATTTCCTGCATATCGCGGTCAATCGTGAGCACAAGATTCATTCCGGGAACGGCTGCGCGCCCTTCATCATCAAGGCCCGGACGCACTCTGCTCTTCGCGTCTTTCACGCGGCGCTGCCAACCGTCAATACCGCGGAGACGTTCATCGAACATAAATTCAAGGCCGCGGAGACCCTGGCCGTCGTGACCCACCTGACCGATGAGCTGTGAAGCGAGAGTCCCTTGA
>JBAYFD010000049.1:0-9948 GCA_041667365.1 Fibrobacteraceae bacterium
GCATAATTTGTTGTAGACAATTAAACAGAAACAGGTGTACTAAGCGTTGCCATTATCGGTCAAAAAAAGGTCGTTCCGGAATTGGAACGACCCTTCGGGGTTGATGAGCGCCGCCGGTCTTGACCGTTTCAGTTCATTTCAAATCGTTCCGGTCCACGCCGTAGAGCGTGATGTCGTCAAGATAGAATCCGGCACCGCCGCTTCCGAAGAACGATATGTTCGTAATCGAATCCTTGATGGCTTTCCACCCGACGTTTCCGCCGATGTTATCCGCGGCGAGGAGGTCAGTGGGCTTGATTGCATAACGCGTCCAGCCGGCGGTTATCGCAAAGGTGAGCCAGGACTTCGTCTGCGAGTATGAGGAATCCGTCGTATCGACCACGTTCTTGTCGAAGGAAAGGGAAATCTTGCCTGTGCCGCGCGCCCAGAAAACGATGGAGTCCAACGTGGCGAGGCTTTTTGTCCCATGTCTGAATGAGACGCCCATCAGGGACCACGCGTTGCCGATGTGTGTGTAAGTGAAGTGCGCGCAAGTCCCGGTGCGCCCGGAATCCGCGTTTTCATAAGTGATTTTTGAAACGGAGCTGTCGCTTTTTGCCGGGTATGCGGCGATGAACCAGTATGAAGTATCGATCGGCGCCGGGAAATAGACCCGGTTGTTCCCTGTTGTGTTGCTTTCAAAATCGGTGACGGTGACGGAGCTGAGTTTGAACCGCATGGAGTCCGGAATTCCTTCCCAGATATCATTCACGCTCCGGTCGATGGCGTTTGCGTGCCCGTAGCGGAGGATGAGCGTCTCGCCGAGGAACGTTTTCGGAATGCGGATGCGGAGCACCGCCCGCTTAAGGTCCGCCTCGTAGCGGACGCGGGCGAACGCGAGATTTTCTCCGTAGATGTCCTGCACGCGGATGTCGCTTCCGTCCGTCGCGGCATGCGCGAAGTCGAAGTTGTCCGCGTTCAGGCGGAGCGTGATGACCGTCGAATCGTAGAGCGGAAGCATCCAGTCGGAAACAAGGGAATCGACGTAGTGGATCTGCGCATATTTCCAGGTGGAAGGATCTTCCGAGCCGACGGAGGGGAGCGTTACCGTTCCCATATCCGTTACGCGGGCCGGGTACACTTCGGCGAGATCCTCTCCGAGGATCGCGGTATGCCTGTATGCAATGGCACGGAAACGGAGAACGCCCGCGGGGAGTGAATCCAGGCGAAATGCGCCCTTGGAATCCGTCGCGACTTTGTAGTCGAGTCCGTAGACTTGTACCCATGCGTTTTTGGCGTTGTCGGGGAGGGTGATCTGTCCCGAGAGCGTTCCTGTGGGCTTGAGCTCCGCCGCTTCAAGTTCCTGCGCTTCCGTGGTGTCGTAGTGGGCGAAGTCAGCGACCGCTTTGAGGGAATCTCCGTTGAATTCCACGACGAAGCGGCCGGCGGGCAGCCCTTCGATTTTCACGCGTCCGTCTTTGTCGGTGGTCGCGTTGCGAATAAACTCATTGGTGTCCGTTTCCGCGGCGGAATCGGCGACGAACCAGGTCGGACGCACGCGCACGCGCGCGTTAGCTATAGGCTCGCCCCGCGCGTCTATGGTACGGAACGCGACGGAATTTTCCGTTTCCATACTGTTCCCGGCGACAGGATCGGAACATCCCGATACGCCGAAAAGCGCCGCGGCCGCAGCGCTTAGGAACAGACCCTGTAAACCACACACCCTGTTCATTCAAGACCCCCCGGAAACCTTTGTAACGGGATAAAAAGCCATCGAAAGCTGCATTACGCGGTCCGGATGCGAAGATTCGTCCACCCGTTTCTGGACGAGCCGGCGAAATTCCTTGATCATCTCGCGTAAGTCTTCAAAACATTCCGCGTCCACGGCGACGGTGAGCGTCGATACGTCGCGTTCTTCCACCGGAACATTTTCAAGGGAATCGCTCGCAAGCGAAAGCACTTGCCGCTGGAACTGCCGCACGGCTTTTGCCTTGTCCGGGCCACTTACGGTGAGATGCGCGTTTGAAAGCTTGAGCTTACCGGAGGTGAGACGGGTCACCAGTCCGAGGTCCTTCAGAAGTTCAACGGCATCCTTGACCTGGGCTTCGGTGATCTTCGGGCGGAGCGCGTTCGCTATTTCGTGCTCGTTCACGACGCCGCCCGAAATCTCGATGTAGGCGCGGACGACTGCAATCCACCATTCGCTTAAAAAACGGAGTTCGGATTCACTGATGCTTTTGCGTTCCACGTCGCGCAGGGCGACCGCCTGTTCCGCAAGTTCCGCTTTCTTTTTCGCATCCTTCGTCTGGGCGCTCGCGACGAGAATGTCGAAATATTCCGCAGCGCGCCCGGAGAGCCCGAGCAATTCCTTGGCCATCGGAATCGCATGGGAGGGGAGGTGCTGCTTCTTCTGGAGAACGCGGAATAGGTAACTCGCGTCGAGTCCGAGTTTTTCGCCCATCATCCGGTACGAAAACAGGGGCATCTCTTTTTTACGACGTTCGTAGTACGCCTTCAAAAAATCGCGGTAGTCTGCTATGTCCAAGAAGTTCACCATAGTTAGTAAAGTAAAATTTTCATTTCTAAAAATACTTTCCTAAGGTGAAAACGGCGTGGATGATTTATCAATAAATTATGGTGCGGACCTTATTTTGTGGTGATTTCACTCGCTTTTCCGTTGATTGTCACGCGGTATTTGCCCTTGAATCCGCGGAAATGCGCAAATCCGGCATTGTCCGCTATCGCCGTCTCTTTTGTCGTCCAGGTCTCGTGCCATAGCTTGTATACCGCTATCGCCGCCGGCTTTTCGCGCCCGTCCGCGGCGACTATTCCGCCGTCCGCTATCCAGTGGCGTCCGTCCTGGAAGCCCCATAGCATGATTCCTTTCACCGCGGGGTGGCTGAACGCCGCCGTGATGAATTTGGTGAATTCTTCTGCCTGTTTTTCTTCCGTGACGCCGAGGCCCCTGTCCACCGTGCCGATGTCGAATTCCGTGACTTTGATCGGAAGTCCGAGGGCGGCGAGTTTATCGAGGCGGAACTTGATCATCGCGGGGGACACGGGGCGCGCCTGGTAATGGCATTGCACTCCGATGCCGCTCACCGGAATTTTGCGGTCGAGCATTCCCTTCACGATTTCTATGAAACGGTCCGTTTCCCCTGCCGCGACGACGTTGTATTCATTGATGTAGAGCGTTGCCGTTGAATCCGCGCGGTGCGCCCAGACGAATGCGGAATCCATGAGGCTCCAGCCGCACTTGTTGAAAAGGAACTGTTCGTGCATAGGTTCGTTCCACACGTCGTATTCCGCGAACTTTCCTTTGTATTCGGAGACGTCGCGCGTAATGCGGTTCTTGATGTTCGCCGCTATTTCCGCGCAGCTTCCTTTGTTCGAAAAATGCTTGTCGTAGTTGTAGCCCTGAATTGCCCACACGAGAGCGTGCCCGCGCAGGAGCCATCCATTGTCTTTCGCAAAATCCGTGTATTCCTTGAGCGCGTCTCTGTTGAGCTTGCCTTTCTTCGGCTCATATTCGGGCCACTTGAACTGGTTTTCGGGAACGCCTGCCCAGAAGAGCTTTTTCGCTTCCGCGCGGTACTTGAGCTCGGAACTATCCTTGGAATCATAAAGGGCGAGCGCCGTGCCGAAGGGGAAGTCGTGCCGGATGAGTTCCACGGAAACTTTCTCACCGGGGTTCGCTTTTACGGTGAAGTCCGTTTTGCGCAAGCTATCGATGCGCGCGCCCGCGCCCGCATACCAGGATTCATCGAGATTCTCCATCGGCGTAATTTGTACGTCATCGACCTGTACCCAGCCTGTGGTATAGCCTATCTGGAATGCGACGTTGTTGAGCCCGAAGCCCTTCTGATCTGCGAGGAACGGCATCGTGTATGTCTTCCATTCCGGGGTGAGCTTGAAACTTGCGCTCTCTTTTTGCCGGTAATCCGGGGCGCCGCCCTGGACGACCGATGTTATGGGGATGTTTCCTTTCGCGGCGAAGGAGAGCGTGTAGTAGGCGCTGTCCGCTAAGAATTTAGGCGGCTGGAGCTGCAGGCCCCACCAGATCTGCGGCGGCTTCTTGATGACGATTTTCGCCCCCTGGGACCCGTTCGTGCCGAATCCTTTGACGCCGATCTGCGTTTCCACCTGGGCCGGACCTTCGGGCTTGTTCCACAAATACCAGCCTCCGTCTCCGTATTCCATGTCGCCGTTGCTCAGAATATTCTGAGCGGGAGAGAAAGACGCGAAGCATAGCGCCACCGCGATTCCTGTGATGAATTTATCTGTAATGCGTGCCATATCAAACTCCGTTGAAAAGTGAAGTTATTTTCCCGCGGCAGGGAGAAGCGCCGCGAGGACTGCGAATGAATTTTTGCCTGCGTTCTTTGAGAGCTGCGCTATCGGCGTAACGGTATCCGCGTCCGCGATGCCCGAAGCCTGGAGAACGGTGACGACTGCGAACGTATTCTTGTGCGTGACGATGGCGAGCTCGTGGGCGTTCAGGTTCACGAGAAGCTGCGGCGCCGCTTTGCTGACCGCTTTACGCGGGTTCCCGCCGTTCCCCTTGAAGGGAATGATTGCGAGAATCGTCACCAGAATGAAACAAGCGATGGTGATTTTAGCGGAGTTTTTCCTGAGATAATTTTTTATCGCTCCGAAATTGGCGACGCAATGCAGAATCGCGCTAAAAAGGAAGACGATGCTTCCGAGTTCGTGAATTGGAATGATGAAGCCAGAACGAACGTGAATGAGGAGGCAGAAGCCCGTGACGGCGATGAGAATGAACGAGCCGATGGTGAGTGTCGTCGCAAATGGACGGAGTTTCATGTATGAAATCCTTTGTTTCGGTTTATTTCTTTTTGCATTTTACAAAAAAGAAGGGCCGCCGTGGCTCGCCTGCGTAAAAATAAATCCTTGTCGCCCGCGGAGATATTATTTTATGCGCATGAAATTCGTCTATGCTGCCTTTTTACTTGTACTGTTGGCACAGCTCGTTGCCTGTGACGAAGATTCCGGTGACGGACAGACTTCGCGCAGTCCTTCTTTTTTCGAATCCCTGGATTCAAAATCGCACCCTGCTAAAGATTCCGGCTTTCCGGATTTCAAGCTGGATTCCTGGATGGATATGCCTATCCTCATTATGCAGCCTCAGGGCGATGCGACTGCGGCTGCGCGTCGCACGGTGATTGCGGAAAGCAAGCATCACGGAAAAATCGCTTATGTGTTCGGCGCGGGTGCGGATTGCCTCGGCTCTTTCGTTACGGATGAAGCCGGGCGCCTGCTGCATTTTGAGCAGAGCCTTTTCTGTTCCGATTCCGTGGCGCTCCGCCCGAAGCGGATCCGCGTGTTGTGGAAAAATCCGGGAATTCCGGTGGCTCTCGTTTCGGAACTTTCCGGTTCCCGCGGAAGCGCTCTCCGCATTCACCGCCTCGACGGCGGGCATGGGGAACTGTTCATCGATGAGCGGGTGAACAATGACGAGGACTGCGGTCCGGAAGAAGACGAAGGCGTGCTGCCCTGTTTTTCACGGGTGACGAAAATCGCATTGCCGGATTCCGGCGCTCCGCTGCCGGATACGCTTTTCATGCGCACCACGGGAACGGTCCTTGACGGACAGCGCCTTATGGACATTGACGAACGTGACACGGTCGTCATTCCGTGGAACGACGTGCATTTATAATCTGCGGCGGTGCATTCCGATCAAAATGAACGAAAGGATGATCGCCCCGAGAATTCCGAGCGAAGCGGAAATCCATACGGCGTTGTGTGCGACGGTTATCTGGAAGAACAGCGTCGCGAGACTCCAGCCGAGGAGCGTCTGGAACATCGTGAGGAGAATTCCGTAGAACGTGCCGACTTCGCGGAACGCCGTGCCGAGCGCGGCGACGCAGGGAACGTACAGCAGAACGAACAGCAGGAATGCGAACACCTGGTAAGGACCGTGGTGAAATTTCGTCCGCATCACGGAAAGTACGCCGGCATCGTTTTGTCCGTTATTTTTAGACTGCACTTCCGAACTCGTGCTAGGCGTGGACGGCGAACGATGATGGAACGGGTCGAGGAATCCCTTGAATACCGCGACGAGGTTCGTGGGCACGGACTGGAACGCCTGCAGAATGGGCGCTCCGAGGCTGAACGGCTCTTCCGTGGGGGTTGCCTGCGAATTTCCGCTGTCGCCGATTTCGTAGAGCGAGGTGAGCGTTCCGACGATCGCTTCCTTTGCGAAGATTCCGGTGAGAAGCGCAACGGATGCGGGCCAGTTTTCTTTTTCAACTCCGAGGGGCTCGAACACCGGCGAGATGACGCGTCCTGCGTGGGCGAGAATGGATTTGCCGTTGTCGGTGTTGCCGAATGAACCATCCGGAGCGACGGAATTGAGGAACCCGAGGAAAGTCACCATGATGATGACGATCTTCCCTGCGCGGAACAGAAATTCCTTGAGGCGCATCCAGGCGTGGAGCAGGAGCGACTGCACGTGAGGCGCGTGGTAGGGCGGAAGTTCCATGATGAACGGCGTCGCTTTGCCTTTGAAAATTGTTTTCTTGAGGAAAAGTCCGTACAGCATTCCGATGAGGATGCCGATGATGTAGATCGCGAAGATGATATTCCCTGCGTTCTTGCCGAAGAACGCGACGCCAAAGAGCGCATACACGGGGAGACGCGCGCCGCAGCTCATAAACGGAATCATGAACATGGCGAGGAACCGGTCGCGCTTGTTATCGAGCGTGCGGGTCGCGAGGAGCGCGGGCACGGAGCAGCCGAACCCGACGAGCATTGGTACGAATGCCTTTCCCGGGAGCCCGAGGAACGTCATGAATTTGTCCATGATGAATGCCGCGCGTGCCATGTAACCGGAGTCTTCCAGAAAAGCGAGCGTGAAGAACATGAAGAAGATCGGGGGAATGAACGTCGCGACCGTCTGGATGCCGGTGCCGACCCCGCCCGCGAGGAGCGCGATGAGCGGACCCGGAGCATGTAGGCTTTGCAGGAGCGCCGCGAATCCATCCACGAAAATGGCGCCGAAAAGAATATCGAAGAAGTCGATGAACGCGCTTCCGAATGTGATCGTCACCCAGAATACGAGGTACATCGCGAGGATGAACAGTGGAACGCCGAGAAACCTGTTGAGTACAAATTTATCGATGCGGTCCGTGCCCGTGCGCCGTTTCGCGACGGAATCCTTGAGAATCGCCTGCGAAACTTTGCGGATGAATGCATAGCGGGAATCCGCGACGGCGAATTCGGAATCTTCGCCGAGCGCCTTGGCGATTGCCGCGTCATCAAGCGTCTCGTCCGCGGCCTTCGCCTTTTCCTTGACGGGGGCGCTTCCTTCGAGGTACTGGATGGCGACCCAGCGTTCCGGGGCGTGCATCGCTCCGGCGGTTTTTGAAAGTTTCGGAGTGATTTCCTCAAGAATTTTTTCGATTGCGTCCGCGTGCCGGATAGGCGTGGGGCGCGCGTGTTTCAGGTGCAGATGCTCGTGCAGGTCGAGAAGGAACGTCTCACAGCTCTTGGGCGATACGGCGGAAACGGAAAGCACAGGAATGCCTAGCCTTTCCGAAAGCAGATGCTCGTCGATGTGAATTCCGCGGTGCACGGCGATGTCCATCATGTTCAGCGCGATTACCATCGGAATGTCCATTTCCATCAACTGTGTCGTTAAAAAAAGATTCCGCTCTAAGTTGGTGGAATCGATGATGTTGATGACGAGGTCCGCATCGCGCGTGAGGAGGTAGTTGAGCGTCGCGCGTTCGTCATCGCTGTTCGCGAAGAGCGCGTAGATGCCGGGGAGGTCCATCACGCGGATTGTGTGATCGTCCAGTTGGAAGAAGCCTTCTTTTTTATCGACGGTGACGCCCGGCCAGTTGCCGACCTCCTGTCTTGATCCCGTGAGTGCGTTAAAGAGCGCGGTCTTTCCGCAGTTCGGATTCCCGGCGAGCGCGATTGTGAAATTTTCTTTTTCGATAGTCATCGTTAAACTCTTTTCAGTTGTAAAATGTCCGCTTCCGCTTTGCGGAGGGAAAGCCGATAAGAAAGTACGGAAACTTCGATCGGATCGCCAAGGGGAGCGACTTGAAGCACTTGCAGCTTTACTCCGCGCACGAGTCCCATGGCGAGTAGCTTGGATTTGTAGCGGTGATCTTCTTCGTCGTCGCGGTAGCCTGTGATTTCAGCTTTGTCGCCGCGCCTGAGATCTGTAAAACGGAGTGGCGTTCCGGGAACGTTTGTATTCATTTCTGAACCTTTTTCACTTTGCGGCGTGTTTTCATGAAGGCTTCTATCCGGGAGAGCGATTCTGCGGAAAGGATGTGCTCCATAAGGCAGGCGTCATTGTCCGCTGTCGGCTTTGAAACCCCGAGCCGGATTAGAAAACCTTTCAAAAGCAGGTGCCGTCCGAAAATTTCCGTTGCGGTCCGACGTCCTTTGGTGGTGAGTTCCACTTCGCCATAAGGCTTCTGTGTGACAAGGTCGAGCTTTTTAAGCTCGATGACGGCTTTTGCGACCGAGGGCATTTTAACTCCCAGGGCCGTCGATATGTCCTTGACGCGGGCGATCCCGCCGTTCAGGTGCAGAATATGCACCATTTCAAGATAGTCTTCAAGACTTTGGCTGAGTTTCATTATTTCATCCTTCTGATGAGAAAAGTTAGCAAAGACTAACTAATTTGAAAGGTGCTCTCTTGAGCATTTTTTTGAAATGCAATATTAAAGTTAGCAAAGGCTAATAAATAGGGCTCTTTATCCATTGAGGCTGAACCGTTTGATTTCGTGACCGCGGATCGGTCTTCAGTGGCCCTGATCCGAAAGGCGACCTCCGAAAGTGAAACCGGCTTTTTCGACTGCGGACTTGATGTGCGCCTCATCCGCTGAGCCTTTCACATACACGCGTTCCTTTTTGAGATCGACTTCCGCACCGGTGACGCCTGGAACCTGCGAGACGTGACTCTCGACAGCGGCCTTGCAATGCGCGCAGTGCATTCCTTCCACGCGGTACGCCGTGCCTGCTGGAACATGCTTTTTGAAAAGAGTCCTCGGGAGAATGGCCTTCACGAAAAGCATGATGAGTACGATTGCGGCGATGATTGAAACGATGCCGGCATGTTGCATGGTCATTGAACCTCCTGCCATCGGTATGGCGTTAATGAATGTGTTCATCCACAGATGATCGATCAGGAGCCCGCACCCGATGGAACCAGCCGCAATGCTCGCGAGGTAGGCGATGAGCGCGCGCTTTCCGAAGTTCTTGCCGACGACGGTCATCGAGGCGATGCTTGTCGCGGGGCCCGCCATGAGGAGAACGAACGCCGCGCCCGGGGTGAGGCCTTTCATGATCAGGGCGGTCGCAAGTGGGATGGAACCCATTGCGCAGGTATACATAGGCATTGCGACGATGAGTACGGCGATCATGCACAGGAGCGGATATTCGCGGAACCTGATGAACAGGTCGTCCGGGACGAACGCGGCGATGAGCGCGCCCAGCACGAGTCCGATGACGAGCCATTTGGCGACGCTTTCGAGGATTTCCCCGAAACCATAGGCGAATGTTTCCTTGATTTTACTTTTTACGTCGGCTTTCTTTACCATGCAGCAGTCATCGTCTTTCATCTCTTGCGGAATGTCCGTCTCGCCGCGGGTCGCGAAGTTCGTAGAGATTCCGGTGAGGAGCGATGTCACGAACGCCGCGACAGGGCGGAAGATCGCGAACGGGAGCCCGAGCAGAGAATAGGTCGCAAGGATGGAATCGATACCGGTGGCAGGCGTCGAGACCATGAATGCCATCGACGCTCCCTTGGATGCACCTTCGCGGCGGAGCGCGATCGCGGTAGGAATCACGCCGCAGCTGCAGATCGGAAGCGGAATTCCGAAGAGTGACGCCCATACTGCGGAGCTGAACGTGGGTTTGGAAAGCTTATTGATGTAAAGCCGGCTTGGAATCCAGACGTGGAGTACGCCCGCGAGAAAAAATCCGAGC
>JBAYFD010000050.1:0-9704 GCA_041667365.1 Fibrobacteraceae bacterium
GCCACTTCGTACAAACTTGTCCATGTCTTGCCGTAGTCCTCGCTTCTGTACACGCCCTTGGTGCGCGATCCGCAGAGGACGATGTTCGGCATATCGGGGTCGACCGCCAACTTTTCGCCGGTCTGGCGTCCCATGCCGTTTCCGTGGGCGAGCATGGGAACATAAGAGGTATCCCAGGTCACGCCGTAATCATCGGAGCGGAGCACCGCCGTGCGACCTTTGCTGAAGTAGCCGGTGCCGGCGAGCACATAGATGCGCTTAGGGTCCGTCGGGTCGATCGCGAAGGCTTCGGTGCCGTACAGCCCCTTATCGTTTTCACTGATCCAGTCCATCAGGGGAATCCAGCGGCTGTTCCCCGCGTCCCAGCGATAAATGCCACCCACGTCGGTACGGGCGTAAATTAGCCCTTTCTGTCCCGGGTGCGGCAATATGGCGCTCACGAAACCGCCGCCGTCAAAGCGGACGTTTCCCCAGTCATATGATTCCGCATTGGCAAACACGGCTAAAGCGGCGAAAGTTAATGCTATCCATTTTTTCATATTTCCTCTAAACCAAAAGTGACCCACGAGAAGTAAAGATATACTCGGCGGGATCCTTAATTTTCAAAGAGGATATCGTTTTACAATTTTTTATTGAAAAAATTTTAGCAAGAGGCTGCACGGTTGCACATCTAATTTCATTCCGTCTTTAGGGTACCTTTAGAACGCTTCCCGGATATATACCGTCATTCCGAGATACTTTCCGTCCACGAGCGAAAAATCTCCGCGTGCATTCAAGCGCTCCGATCGGTTGAGCGCAAGCCTTCCGCCGAAGCCCACGGCGCGGTGCCACTCGTTGCCCACGAGCTTTCCGAAATCAGGTCCGACCTTGCCCGCCTCGAAGAATATTGTCCCGCCGAGCCTCCAGAAAAGCGACTTGCGGAGTTCCGCCTGCCACTCGAGCGCCTGATTATCCAAAAACATTCCCTTTTCCACCCCACGGAACCGTTTATATCCATCAAGCGTCGCCAACGCGTCAAAAGGGACCTTGCCCTTGCGCATATCCCAGAACCAGCCCGTCGCAAGCGTCGTATTCCAAATGACTGGCATATAACCTCGCAAATCCAGCGACTGGGACAGATAGCCGAAATCTCCGAAAGTCGAAAAATACCGCGATTGCGTCCATGCGGCATAAATACCATGCTTCGGGGAATTCAACTGTTCGCGCGTATCAAACGAAACCTTATAGCCAAGGCCGAGGCGCGTGCCGCCGAAATTTCCCGGCTCCGCAATATCGCCGCCATCCTTGAAATCCACATGATTTCGCTCCGCATTGAATACGATTCCATACCTGAACGGGGACTCTTTCGGAAGCCCGAGACTCATTTCAACCGGAATTTCCGCCACGTAGCGCGTCATGTCATACGTCAAGCTCCGGTCGCGGTCCGGATCATTGCCGATGCCGTAATAACGCGAAGTCCAGTTCCAATAATACAGAGATGCATCCACATGCACCCGGCCCTCAAAAAAATAAAGGCTCGGATTCACAATCGTCTGGAACTGTTTCCGCTGAGTACCATAAGCGGCAAGATCAACGGACGAGCCTTCCGTCGCGCCGGAATCCGGCTTTGCGAACAAAAGAAGCATCGCCCCATATTCCCAGCCCGTCACTTCGGAATACCCGAGAACGGGAAGCGTCGCGAAGCGCTGGAAATGCGCCGTATCCTGCGCGGAAGTTTCCGCCGCCGCGGCAAAAGCGGGCGCGCACAGCGAGCATATACCAAAGAAAGTAAAAATGCGTCTAAAATTCATTCGGCACCGGAAGAACGGGGGACGATGAAGTCAGCGAAATCCCGGATCCAGCGCGGATCCGCATTCAGGCAAGGCACACGCACAAACGTCCCCCCACCCGCGCGGAGAAATTCATTTTTTAATTCCGTGTCTATTTCATACAAAGTTTCAAGATTGTCCGCAGTGAAAGCCGGGGCCGCCAGAACCACGTTCCTCTGCCGCGAGCCCAGATCGTGCAATACGTCCAAGGTCGAGGGCCCGATCCACTTCGCGAATCCGAAGCGGCTCTGATAGCAGGAAATCACTTTTGTATTCAGATGTTTTTCAATGAGCGCGGCGCTCGCTTCGCAATCAGTCTTGTAAGGATCCCCGGCAAGAATGCGGGATTCCGGCAGACCGTGCCAGGAAAGCACGATGTCATCTTTTTCGTTCCATTTCCCGTAAATGGAATCGGCGACATTCCGCGCCCAGGCGTCAGAGCGGGCGAAGCCATCCACGAAATGCAAATTGATGTCCGGAAAATTTTCCGCAGCCTTGCGCACAAGTGCGATTGCAGCGCCGCTTGTAGCGGAACTCCGCTGAGGGTAGAGAGGAATGACGCACAGGTTTTTCAAGCCCTGTTCCGCGAAAGCGCCCAGCGCCTCGGAAACCGACGGTCCCGTCCCATACTGGAAGGCAAAAGCGACCTTCATCCGCGGGCCGATTTTCTCCGCAACGCCTTTTGCAAAGGCAACCGTATTTGTCAAAAGTGGCATTTCGGAACTATGTGAGATGTCCAGCATCGCCCGGTATTTCGCCGCGCTTGACCTTGAGCGCAGAGGAACTATTCCGAAGCGCAACAGCGGCTTCCAGAAAAAAGGCGGATTTCCGAGCGTATGGGGGTCGCCCAAGAATTCGAGCAAATATTTGCCGACAGCCGCCGGAGAGGCCGACGCCGGAGTTCCCAGCTGGATAAGCAGAAGACCATCAAAAGATGCAGTCATTGAAGTCATATTAGAAAATTTGTTTCTCCTCAAATGGCTATATTTCACATGGACACTCTAGGAGGTTACATGACATTACCGGAACGCATAAGCCAGTTGATGGCCATTCTTACCAAAGGCCTCACCGACCGGGAAAGCATCGTCCAGCTCGGCCTCCTGTCCATCATCACGGAACAGCCCATCTACCTGTACGGGCGCGCCGGATCCGGTAAAAAAGTCATCATGGAACACCTCACGGGCGCATTCCGCGCCCCGAGCCTGCAGGCGTTCGGACACCGCAACGCCGCCATCAGCGGCAAGGTCGAGCCGAAGGACATCATCACGTTCAACAGTTTCGAAAGCGACAATGCGGAAATGGTGCATTCCGTACAAATCGCGCTCGAGGAACACCTGGCGCGCGCGCTCATCCTGATCAGCCGCGAACGCCCTGACGCCGCGCTCAGCAAAGCGGGCCTCGCCGATTCCATCCACATCGTGCTCACCGTCCCCGAAGCGCTTTCACAGGACGCGCTTGAGGAGCTCCTGCGCGGGCAGGACGACATCACAAAGATTCAAGTGCCCCAGGGACTCGCCATCTCTAAAGAAGAATGGGCGACCTGGCTTCAGGAAATTCAAAAAGTTAAAATTTCAGACGATTCCTTCGCCATCATCGCGAATGTCGCCCTCGAAAGCGAAAAGAACTGCGTCTACATCTCGGCGCGGCGCTGGCGCGGTATCGCCCGCATCATCAAGGCGGAAGCGTTCTTCAGCGGCCGCACGGAAACGGACATCACGGACACGCTCTTTCTCGGCACGGACATCTGGGGAAAGCGGGCGTCCAACGAAGCGATGATCGCCGGGTTCCAGAACGGCATGAACGTTTATCTCAAAAAGTACGCCCCCGACGTTGAGGCGCTCGAAAAGCAGATGCGGGGTCTCAACCGCAGCGTCGAACGGGTGATGAACGCGACGCCGGACACTTACCGCACCGTGGACTTCAACGGCGTCCCCTGCATTCATTACACGATCACGGTCGCCGGTGAAGCCATCGGCCTCTACGCGCCGGAAAGCAAGCTCTGCACAACCGAGGAATTCAGCCCGTTCAACGAACTCCGCAAGGAAGAAACCCGGGTCCGCTGCAACTACATGGGAAGCAGCATCTGCCGCTTTTCCATCGACTCCAAATCCAAGCGCATGGGAATGCGGGCTTCCACAAGCATTCTTTCAAAGGAAGACATGGCGGGAAGCGACCACACCTACGAAGAATTCGCAAAGCTCCCGGCGGAAGTCCTCCACGCGAACGACCCTGAAAAAATTCAGAAGAACCGCGCCGACATCGGCAACGTGAACCAGCTTCTCACGAACGCCATCGAAATGGACAGCAAAGCGCTGCTCAATCTGAAGAACATCTATGCCGTTCAAAAGCAGCACGGCCAGGATCCGTTCCTAAACAAAGCGCTTTACTCCGCATTCATGGAGCACATCGCCACGCAATTCAAAAAAGTGAACGAAATCATCCAGACGCTCCGGGCAAGGCAGGAGGAGTTCCTGCGCAAAATGACCGGGCGGGCTTAAAAGTCCGGATCAGCGGAAAGCGAAATAAACAGCGCCTACGAGGCAGAGCGCAGCCCAGAGGTAATCGAGCTTCAGCGGCTGGCTCATGAAGAAATAAGCGAACGGTGCGAATACAGACAAAGTAGCCACTTCCTGAATGACCTTGAGCTGAACGACGTTCAGCTGTCCGTAAGCGAGTCTATTCGCCGGCACCTGAATCAAATATTCAAAGAAAGCGATTCCCCAGCTGATGAGCACCGCGATGATCCACGGCTTGTTTCCGAGGAGCTTCAAATGTCCGTACCAGGCAAACGTCATAAAAAGGTTCGAACAGGCGAGCATCACGAAAAGCAACAGCGCCGATTTAAGCATCCGCCAGCTTCTCCTTGTTCTTCAGCGAAAAAAGAACGCACATGATCACGCACGCTCCGGCGAACGCCGCCGAATGCACAACGATGAACATCGTGCCCGCAGCCCATACGCCATAAAGCGCGAACTGCGTGAATTCCTCCATGTCATTCTTCGCATCGTCATCAAGCAGTTCATAATCCTGCGCCGACAATCCCCAGATCGTATGCGAAAGTTCGGATTCCTGAAAGGATTCCTGCCCCGCCGGAAAGACCCTGTCCACCGCGGATTCAAAAGCGCGGAAACCGCTATAATCGAAAATATGGGAACAAGCGAGGAGAACGCCTAAAGCGAGAAGCCACTGATTCTTCGGCTTGCGCGAAAACCCGATGAGAATAAAACCGATGCACGCGCCCAGCACCAACGACACACTGAACACGCCCGTCCAGACACAACAGAAAGCAAGGCTGTCCGGGAACACGGAATACAGCGCGGTCACGGGGACGAGCAGAACGGCAACCCCGGTCTGCACTTTCAGGAAAACGGACAACGCATCACAGCGCGCCGCCCCCACGGCGCTCCGCAACTTCCAGAGCAGATAGACTTCGCCCAGGACAAAGACCAAAAACAGCACGGCCTGTCCGAGGTCAAGCCCCGTCCGCACAGGCGCGAAAATGGAGAGCCACCCGTAGAAATTCATCTCCAGAATACCGGAATACCATATCGCGGCGACAGGCGCGACAAACACCGCGAGCAGCGCGAGAATCACCGGGAGCTTGACGGGATAGGCTTTTTTCATAAAGAGGCCTCTCAAAAAAATCACACCAGTTCGGAAAAATCTTCGCGGAACACGACCAGAATGGCGTTCTGATTCACGACTTCGAACTTCTCGCCCTCGAACTCCAGTTCAAAGGCGTTCGCATGGAGATACAAAGCCTGGTCGCCCGCCTTCACCTGAAGCGGCACATAGGAATTAGCCTCCGAATTTTCCTTGAGGAAGGAATCCGGATCCTGGCTCGGAATGGGATAACCCGGGCCGACCTTCACCACAAGTCCCGTATGCACCGCATCGTGTTCCTTCACCCCGGGAGGCAGATAAAGCCCGCTCCCCGTCTTAGAAGAGGCCGCGAGCGGCTTCAAAAGGATTCTGTCGCCGATCACCACGAGGTTTTTCAGGTTCGCTATCATGTCTTAAAGATAGAAAAAGGCGGATTTCTCTAACTCTTTACAATTCAATGAATTAGATTTTACCTAATCCGCTTGCTTTCCGCCGATGTTTAAACTATATATGTAATGTCTTCAATTAAGAAAGACGCTAAGTCCGCCGGGAAGACAACCCCGGCAAGGAGTAAAACATGACGAAGCAATATCGTTTCGTCGCGACCATGGCATCGGATGCAAACGATGAACCGTGGTGGTACGACGAAAAGTAAGACAAAACAAAACCCAACAAACCCTGGCAATCCATCGCCGGGGTTTCGTTTTTTTTAAAGTCTTTTTGGAGGGGGCGCCATCGGGCCCGGAGCTCCGCATCCGCCCCCTGGTCGGAGCCGCGGATTTTCGCGCGTCCTTTTCCGGCTTCCTCTGGTCGCCGGGCCGCGCGCCGCGTCTCCTCCCACCCCGGAAGAACAAACCCGGAAGAAAGTTTCGCAGCACGCGTTGCATAATTCATAATTCATAATTCGTAATTAAGAATTCATAATTAAGAATTACGAATTATGAATTAACCCCCCGGCCCGCTTTTCTATATTTGCGCGCGTGATTCAAGTACAGAACATCCGCAAGGAATTCGGGACCCAGGTTCTCTTTCAGGACGCCAGTTTCATCGTCGCACCCGGAGAACGCGTCGGCATCGTCGGCAGGAACGGCTGCGGAAAATCCACGCTGTTCAAAATGATCCTCGGCGAGGAAGACCTCGACGGCGGCACCATTGACATACCCAAGGGCTACACGTTCGGCTACCTGAATCAGCACATCCATTTCACATACCCCACAGTGCACAAGGAAGCCTGCTCCGTGCTTAAAATGAACGAGGACGGCTGGCTGGACACACACAAAGTCGAAGAAATTCTCTTCGGCCTCGGCTTCGACGAATCCTCGATGGAACGCGACCCGAACCTGCTCTCCGGCGGTTTCCAGATCCGTCTGAACCTCGCGAAAGTACTCGCCGCGGAGCCCAACATGCTCCTGCTCGACGAACCCACGAACTACCTCGACATCGTCTCCACGCGCTGGCTCGCGCGGTTCCTGCGCGGCTGGAAAGACGAAGCGCTCCTCATCACGCACGACAGGAACTTCATGGACAGCGTCTGCACGCACGTCATCGGCGTCCACCGCAAAAAGATCCGCAAAGTCCAGGGCACTGTCGCAAAGCTCCTCGAAACGATCGCCACCGAAGAGGAAGTCGCGATGCGCACCCAGGCGAACGAGGATAAAAAGCGTGAACAGCTGGAACGCGTCATCGACAAGTTCCGCTACAAAGCGAGCAAAGCCGCGATGGTGCAATCAAAAGTAAAAGCCGTCGCCCGCATGGGAGAATCTGAGCGCATCGGGCACGAGCGGAATCTCGACTTTGTATTTAAAGAGGCGTCCTTTCCCGGAAAGCGCATGATGCAGATCAAGGATCTCTCCTTCCACTTTCCGGACGGTCCCGAGCTCATCAAGGACCTCACCGCAGAAATTTTCAAAGGCGACCGCGTCGGCATCATCGGCCCGAACGGCCGCGGGAAAACGACGCTCCTGAACCTCATCGCGGGCGAACTCACCCCCGCGAGCGGGACAATCGAAAAGAACCCGAACGTCATCCTCAATTACTTCGGGCAGACGAACATCAACCGTCTGAACCTCGACAACAACGTCGAAGAGGAAATCCAGACCGTGGTCAAGGACAGCGCGCGCGGCACCGCCCGCAAGCTCGCCGGCCTCATGATGTTCTCCGGCGACGCCGCGCTCAAAAAAGTGCGCGTGCTCTCCGGCGGCGAACGCAGCAGAGTCCTCCTCGGAAAGATCCTCGCCACGGAATGCAACCTGCTCCTACTCGACGAACCCACGAACCATCTCGACATGCAAAGCATCGAGAGTCTCATCGATGCTCTTGAAGATTATCAGGGCACGGCGATCGTCGTCACCCACGATGAAGAGCTCCTCCAGGTCTTTGCGAATAGACTCATCGTCTTCGACGGCGGCGAATGTTTCTCCTTCGACGGCACATACCAGGAGTTCCTGGAGCGCGTCGGCTGGCAGGAGGAGAAAGGGGTCCACGTCTCCGGCGTCACAGCAAAAACCGCGGAACCCGAAGCGGCGAAAGCTCCGCAGCCGTCAAAAGACAAGGACGCCCGCAGGGCGCGCGCCGAATACATCGCGGAGCGCGCAAAAGTCCTCCGTCCCCTCGAGAAGAAACTCGCATCCATCGAATCGCAGATCAGCACAGGCGAAGCTCAAGTGACGGCACTCGAGGAATCCCTCGTCAAAGCGTCCGAACGCGGCGACGGCAATGAAATCACGAAAATTGCGAAGGACCTCAATGTCGTGAAAGCGCAGATCGACGCGAGCTACGCGGAGTGGGACAAAGTCTCGGCGGAACACGAAGCCGCACTTCAGAAATATCCGCTGGAATAACGACAGTCCGCAAAACAAAAAGGCGCTCCGCTCAAGGAACGCCTTCACTTTATCAAGTGCCCGGGAAAGTCACTTCGCCAAGCGGCGGATTCCCCAGACGGCACTTTCCTTTTTCTTAGCCAGCGTTTTGTAACCCGCCTTGATCTTGAAATCAATCTTTGCAATATAAGCACCGGTGCCGACCAGACGGCCCTTCGAAGAACGCATATTCCAGCCGAAGTAAACATTGCCCGGATGCGAAGTGCAATCACCGTTAAAGACGGCATCCGTGCAGGCGACGCTGCCCTTCGCGGAATTGACGTACTGACCCAGATTCGTATAATAATAAACATCGTAATCGATCTTCACCGTATTCGCCTTAATTGTATCGGAAACAAGGGCGCTCAAGTCATAGCGGACGAGGAATCCCGGCGCACCCGCTTCCTTCTCCGCATCTTCGAATTTTCCGGTCAGCGGAGCCGTGGAAATAAGCACGGTGGAATCCTTATCCGGCGCCGTCGCCGGATCGAGATCAACGACCTTGGAAGATGTCACGCCGACATACTGTTCGCCCGTGAGACGCACCCAGCGGTTGTTTTTCTGCGCCGGATTGCCACTCAGGTCCGCAATGGACGCCGGAACCAGGCGGACGCTGTCGCCCACCGAAGGCAGGCTATCGTTTTCCCCGGAGAAATACACGGAATAATTCGTGCGGTCCTTCCCCCACGTGCCCGATCTCACCGGAACGAGTTCTCCCTTCTGCACACCGTCACGGAGCATCCTGAACTCCAGGAAATAACTTCCCGTACCGGAATCCGCGCCCATCGACTCACTGAAATTGACAGTCAGCTGCCTTATCGTCGCGGACTTCGCGACCACATTGGCGCTTCTAACCACAGGGCCGATCTTATCCGAAACGGAACCGGCGATTTCAAAGCTCTGCACCGTACCGGAATCCGCGCCGTCCGTAGGAATATAAGAGAAGCTAGTCTTGCTGCTTCCGGAATACTTCGCATTCTGTGAAGAACCGGTAAAGAGGAATTTCAGCAGCGAATCCGAAACGATGACGACGCTCGAATCCACAATATTCTTCGCTATCCTTGTAGAATCCATCTTATGCCACGTAGAATCGCCGAACGCCCAGGCCAGGGAATCCGGAGCATCGTCTCCTTCCAAGGCGCGGCTATATTTCAGCACAAGGCTGTCCGCGACGCCGTCGCCCGTCCGGTCATACATCCCGGCGAACGTCGGGGACGGAACCGGCGGCTCCTTCAGATTAATGTTCTTCCAAGTGAGCTTATTGTCCACAGCGGAACCGGACACGGTGAACGACGCGGAAGTCACCGCCGCTACCCCATGAACCCAGAATGAAGCGAACCCGTGCGAAAGCGTCACCGTGGATACGATGTTCCCGAGGGAATCCCCGAACAAGAGAGAATCCCCTGTCGCAAGATTCAGCACCGCATCGCAGCCC
>JBAYFD010000051.1:0-9665 GCA_041667365.1 Fibrobacteraceae bacterium
CAATACAAACTGTTCCAACGCCTGATCGCGGTCCCGTACGCCTTGATTTTCGTGGCGTTCCTGCTCCCGCTCGCGTCCGTGTCCTGTATGGACAAAGTTGTCGCGCAACCGAACGCCTATTCCCTTTCCATGGGCGTCAATTTGACGAAGGCTCTGGATGCGCAGACCATCCGGACATTGGATGAAATCCAGAAGAACGGCGATGAAAGCATGAAAATTCCGATGCGCACGGAACCTATGCCGGTGCTGTTCATCCTGTTCGCCGGCGTCTTTGCCGCCGTGCTTTTCGCGTTCCTTACTCCGGTGGGAACGCTTGCGATGGGCGTCGCGGATCTGCTAGTCCTGTGGGTCTTCCTGGACAGGTTGCCGGCAATGTTCGAGGCGCAACAGCTTCCCTTCACAGTCAAACCTGCGACCGGGGCATATTGCGCGAGCATGCTCCTCATCATCGGTATAGCGATGAGTCTCGCGGCAATCATCCGGTATCACAAATTGAAGACGGCGGAAGCCAAAGCCGCCGCGGCAGATAAATAAACAGTTAAATTATACAATGGACGGAGATAATCCGCCCATTTTGTATTTGTTATAAATTAAACGAGGACCGCTATGGCAGACAAAAGCCCGAAGACTCCGGAAAAATTCATCTTTTACATGTATAAGATGTGCAAGACTTATCCGCCCGATAAGACGGTTCTCAAGGATATTTCACTGAGCTTTTTCTATGGTGCGAAAATTGGCATCATCGGTCCGAACGGCGCCGGTAAATCGACGCTCCTCCGCATCATGGCCGGGATTGACAAGGAGTTCCAGGGCGAGGCGTGGATTGAACCCGGTCGTACCGCAGGCTATTTGCCGCAGGAACCTCAGCTCGATCCGAAGCTCACCGTCAAGGAAAACGTGATGCAGGCTGTGAAGGAAAAGCAGGCCGTCCTTGACCGCTATAATGAAATTTCCATGAAGTTCGCGGAACCGATGAGCGACGACGCAATGGAAAAAATGATGGCGGAACAGGGAAAACTACAGGATAAGATAGATGCGGATAATCTTTGGGATCTGGAACGCAACGTCGAAATCGCGATGGACGCACTCCGCTGCCCTCCGGGAGACTTGGAAGTGACGCACCTTTCCGGCGGTGAAAAACGCCGCGTCGCGCTTTGCAGGCTTTTGCTCGAGGCCCCGGATTTGCTTCTCCTCGATGAACCGACGAACCACCTCGATGCAGAAAGCGTCGCGTGGCTCGAACGCCACCTGCGTGAATACAAGGGCTCCGTGATTCTTGTGACGCACGACCGCTACTTCCTGGATAATGTGACGAACTGGATCCTGGAAATCGACCGCGGTCGCGGCATTCCCTGGCAGGGAAATTACGCGCAGTGGATCGATCAGAAACTCGAACGGATGCACAAGGAAGAAAAGGGCGAGTCCGACCGCGAAAAGCGTCTTGCCCGCGAACAGGAGTGGGTGAAGCAGAGCCCCAAGGCGCGCCAGGCGAAGAACAAGGCCCGTCTCAAGGCTTATGAAGATTTGCTTGCGGAAGACCGCAAGGAACAGATCAAGGTCGCGCAGATCTACATTCCGAACGGGAACCGGCTCGGCGACGTCGTCATTCAGGCCGATCATCTGCGCAAGGCGTTCGGCGACAAGCTCCTTTTCGAGGATCTTTCCTTTACGCTTCCGCGGTCGGGAATCGTGGGCATCATCGGCCCGAACGGCGCTGGAAAAACAACTTTGTTCAAAATGGTGACCGGGCAGGAAAAGCCGGATTCGGGCACGCTCAAAATCGGTGAGACCGTGCAGATGATCACGATGGAACAGGGCCGCGAAAGCCTCGATGATTCCAGGACTGTCTGGGAGACAATTTCCGGCGGCGCGGATGAACTCGTGATTGGAGACCGCAAGATGAATAGCCGCGCCTATTGCGGGCTGTTTAACTTCACGGGAGCTGATCAGCAGAAAAAACTTTCCGTGCTTTCCGGCGGTGAACGCAACCGCGTGCTGATGGCGAAAAACCTGCAGCATCCGGGGAACGTGATCTTCCTCGATGAACCGACGAACGATCTCGACGTGGAAACTCTGCAGGCCCTGGAGCAGGCGATTCTCCGCTTCGCGGGCTGCGCGATCATCATTTCGCATGACCGCTGGTTCCTCGACCGCATCGCGACGCATATCCTCGCGTTCGAAGGGGATTCCAAAGCCGTGTGGTTCGAAGGCAACTGGACGGAATATGAAGCGGATTACCGCCGCCGCAATGGCGAGGACGCGGACAATCCGAAGCCCATCCGCTATAAGACGCTTACGAGAATCTGATCGTCATCAGATACAGATGAAGCCGCCCGGTGAATGCCGCACGGCTTTTTTGCGTGCTGATTTTTTAGAAAGCCTGTGAAAGGTCGAAGTTGAACCGGCTGAATTGATAAGGTTCGAAGCCCCAGTCGCCGAATTTTTTTTTGAATGCGTAGTCTATGCGGAGCGTGAGGAACTGCCATTTGTAGCGGATGCCGCCTCCGAAGCTTGCGTCCGTCCGCCCTTTGTAAGTTCCGCTTTCCGCATCTGAGACGTGCGCCCAGTCATAGAATTGAACGAGCTGCCAGTTCTGAAGCTTGCGCACGGGAATATTGAACCGAAGTTCTTCGTTTATGCGCAGGTAACGCGGCGTGAGTCCTGTGTTGATCACGGTGTCCCCGTCTTCAACCGATGTATAACTCGGATAGATGCTCCTGAAGCGGTAGCCGCGGACGGAGCGCGAACCGCCCTGATAGAACATCCGCGCGTCGTCTTCGATGGTCGGGTTAAAGAACTGCCCGTAACTTCCGCTGAGCGCTCCGAAGAACGGACCCCAGAGTGGAATGTAACCATTGAGCGTGAATTCTCCGTATGAGTAAGGATTCCCGGTGAGCTGTGGATCCTTGATGCTTCCGCTGAAGTTAGCGCCTGTGCCGACGGTGGGCATCGCGCGGATGCCTTTGGTCGGGTTGAAATAGTCGTCGGTGTAGTCGAACGTGACCGCGGTTTCGAATTTGACTTTGACGAGACGGTCTTCATTCTTTTGTACGAAACGGCTGTCGAGGGTTCCGCGGACGTGGATTGCATCGGAAAGTCCGAAGGTGATGTCTCCGCGGTTGATGACTTCGTAGCGTTCTTCGATGCTGTCGGGGTAGGCGGGCGGCGAGATTTTCTCGTGATTGAAACTCAGATGGTCATCGAAGCGGATAGCGGTGGGGATGAACGAGAAACTCGTTCCGAACAGCAGCGGATTCGCATAGCCGATCGTCGCTTCCTGCTTGTTCTGCGCGACGAGAAGTCCGAGGGAACCTTCATGGAAATGCCCGAAGAAGTTGCGGTGCCGCGCTTCCGCCGAGACGCCGAATCCGTATTCCTCTTCATAGAAGGTGGAGTACTGCGCGTTGCCCGGGATGCGTTCCACGGCATCGAAATGAACGTCGGACAGTCCGTCACTCCGTAGGGAGTCTTCCATTTTCACCTGGGAGAACATCTGTGTGGAGAAAAGCTTGGACCGGAAGGATGTGTATTTTTTTCCGTCGATGACGTCGCCTTTTTTGACGCGCCAGAGTCCGTTGAGCCATGTCGTGTCCGAAAGCCCGGAATCCTTTTTTCCCGTGCTGTCCTTGAACTGCGGGGGGCGCCAGGTTTCGCTGTGGAAATTTCCCATGCGCACTTTCGTTCCTGAGTTCACATAAATTTTCACATTGACCAGATGATTGAGCGTGTCCAGCTGTTCCAGATAATCGATGACGGCGTGCAGATAGCCTTCATTCCGGTATTGCGTGCGGATTTCCTGCGCATCGTCGGAGACGACCGTCGGATCGTAATCCTTTCCCGGGGAGAAGCGGAGCCGCTTCTGATTGATGCTGAATGAATCCACGGGATTTTCGTTTTCTATGACGAAGTCGTTGAATCTGTAGCGGACCCCTTCGGAAATATCGAACGTATAAATTGTTTCGGCGGAATCCGTTCCTGGGCTTTTCCGCTGGATGTTCAGGCGCATCTGCAGACTGAAATATCCTTGGGAATTGTAGAGCGATTCAATGTTCCCCTGGGCGAGCTTCATCAAAAAATCCTGCCGCGCCGTGTCGATGACGCCGAATTCATCGGGGAGATCCAGCTGCTGTTCCAACTGATATGATGAGAGCTTCTCATTTCCCTGAAAGACCGTGATCCACGGATTCTTTATCGCCGTTTCACCATAAGACAGCGCGGATAGCAGGAAGAAGGGAAGGATTTTCCGCAGAATCATTTTGCGCCTTCCTTTCCGTTCTTTTCCGTTTCAGGGACGGGGCAGTTTCCGATGCCGAGCAGGCACGGCGCCCAGAATCGGTAGGAATAGTTGAACCCGATGTTTTTCTCCAGGCGGTTTTCACTTTCGTCCGTTTCGAGAGCTGTCACATAGCGTTTGGAAACGAGATTGCCGCTGAAGTCAAGCCGGGGATCGTAATGGTTGGGGTCTTTCCTGTCTTTTTCCGCGAAGACGGGGAGCGTATAGTTGAGCCCGGCCTCTACCGCCTGGTCATAGGTGGGGTTTTCGCTCTGGTCCTGTTTATAACCGAAAACGAGGCTTAAATTTTTGACCCAGCGGTCGAGGGAAATGGGGATGCGCAAGTAGTTGGAATCTTTTTCCGATGTCGCGTTGTCGCTGAAGAGGGGCAGTTTCATGTCAATATCGCCGACGTATTCGCCGCCGAAAGCCTTGTTTGCGGTGGAGGAGAGCATACCGCCGAGCACCTTTCCTGCGATGCGGTTCCTATTGATGGGTGTGGAGCTTTGATCTTCTGCGACGCAGCCGAGGATGATGCTGTAATAAACAGCGGCGGGCGTCGATTCCGTGCCGCAGTCCATCGTCGGGAGCGGCTGAGGATTCGTGACTGTTCCGGAGATGTTCAGCGTCACGGGGCAGGTCGCGTCCTTCTCTTCGTCCGTGCTCGTTTCGCAGTAGGGTATGTTTTCCGAACCGGAGATGTTCAGTGTGCCGCGCTGCCAGGGCACATCCTGCCAGGTGACCGAGAAGGCGTCCAGATTGAACTGGAAAAGTCCCTGCAGACCGAAGAATCCGTTGCCCGAATTGTCGATGTCGCCGCGGAGTATGGGGTGGCTCGTGGTGCCGAGCGCCCAGATATCTATGGTGAGCGGGAATGTCGCGAAGTTCGATACGATGGCGACGGAATCCTGACCGGAATCGCTGATGTGGATGGCGATGTTCGTGGGGCGCCCCCCCGCGGTCGTCTTTTCCACGGGGGCTGGCCGGGAATGGCGGAGACGGGTGAAGAAGCCGGAAATTTTTTGCGTGAGTTTGTTGAAACTGTTGACTCCGATGTCTGCGGACAGCTGCTTTTTGAATACGGCCTTGTCGATGAGAATGTTGCCGTCAATGCTCATGTTCGCGAAGCTTCCCGCTTCGGGGTGCGGCAGGTGCAGCGAGGCTATGCCGTGGGCTTTTGCGCTTGCGTGCCCGATGGTCGTGTCCTTTAACTTGTATGTGATGAGCGGCAGTTCCATTGCGATCGTCGTTTCTTTTTTGGAATCATTCAGGTGTCCCTTGGCGTCCTTGATGCTGATTTCATGTTCCCTTCCCACGTCGATTGTGTATCCGTCCGTGTGGAAATCGAATTTTTCAAGCGCCGATTTATGAATGTCGTAGCGCAGCGCCGCCTGAATTTTTTCCTGTAGCTCATTTTTTGTTTCAACCGAAGAGACGTCCACGATTCCCTGGTTCAGGGTGCCCTTGAATGAGAATGGGAAAATAAATCCTTTTTCCGTATCGTATAAAGTAGAGTCCGATTTGAAGGATACATCTATTCCGTCGAGTCCGTCCTTGAGCTTCGCATCGATGTCGGCATGGAGATCCGTGTGCGATATCTCGCCCGCGTTCGCCGGAAGGAACCAGGAGCCGTTCGCATTCAGTTCGCCCTTCCATTCAAGGCTCGAGTCCAGATCGCCGGAGAGCCAGACCGTGCCTCCGTTCCACACGGTATGCGAAACGTTGATGTGCCGCTTGTTTTCCAGAATATGGTCGACGGACACCTGCAGGACGCCGTTCCAGGTCCCGTTCCCGAGCAGGACGTCTCCGTCCATTTCCACCTTTTCCTTTTCCGCGAAGAGCCGCAGTTTGGGAATGGAAAGCATTTGCGGATTTACGCTTTTGAGGGAGAGGCTGTCGAACAGGATGTTCCCTTGGAAGCCGTCGGCGGCGCGGTATTCGATGTTGCCGTTGAAGCTCCCCGTGCGGAGCGGAAAACTTTTGAACGGGGCGAAAAGCAAAGGCAGGTCAAACGATTGTGTCGATGCCCAGGCGTCGACAAGGGTGATCCCTGTGAATGAGCCGGCCGTGGAATCGTAGCGCAGATATGCGGTGGCTTCCATTTCCACTTTATTCTTATCCTGGAAAAATTCGGCCTTTTCCAGGTAGAGTGAATCCGCTTTTTCCCGGACGGAAACTTTTGCGCGGATGGGGATGCCTTGAAATTCCGTAGAGGCGTCGATCTGCGCGGAGCCTACGTAGGTCGCGAAGTTCTCGTCCAGTGTCCCGGTGACGGTTCCGTCCATCCCCCGGAGCATCGCCGTGTCGGCGAATGGTATCGTGCCTATGCGGACGTTCTCCGCCTGAACTTTGATCTCCGGTTCGAAGGAGATCCAGGCGTTCGCGTTTCCTCCATGCTCCTGGCGCACGTTCCAGGAGGTGTGGGGAATGGAATCGTACCACATTACTTCCCCGTTGAAAACAAAGTCGTCTTTCGCGCCGCGGATGAATCCGTCGGTGAAATGGATTCCGTCTCTGTTCAGCGCCAGATCCACGGCGAGGGAATCGGCATGCATTTTGTATGCGTATTCCACCGGCGCTATCTCGACATGGGCGGAGAGAACGCCTTTCCTGAACGTTCCGCGGATTTGAGGGCGCGAGCCTAGCCGGAGATTTCCCCTGCACCAGTCGAGAGCCCAGGGTTCATTTTCGTCGATGTCCGCGGTGAATGTGATTGCCGGATTGTGCGTGAGAGATTCTATTTTTCCGCGGACTTTCGAATTGCGCCGCGTGGAGATGTCGAAGTCAAGTTCGTCGCCGGTTTTCCGGGCGGAGTGAATGGTGAGATCGAGCGGCATTATCTGGGGCCCGAATTTCGCGCTGATGTTTTCAACGGACCCTTCCACGGATGCGTTCAGCTTTTTGTCCAGGTTTCCGCGCAGATTTATCTCGCCGCCGTCGTCATCGATCAGCGTCGCGTCGCCCGTATAAAATCCCCGGGAATTCGCGGAGTATCTGATGTCCGCGTCAAAGGCGGGAAGCGGCCAGAATGCGCTTGTGCGCGCCCGGAGCGAGCCTCTGCAGGAATAGCGCATGGTCGCGATATCCGCCGAAAAAGAACTTTTGAAACGGATGCCGGTCGCGGTGGGCGCGCTTTTGGGAATCAGCCCCGGAGGTAACCAGACGGCCGGGTCCGCGACGTTCACTGCGACTGTGCCGGAAATATTCCGGAGGGATGCGCGCGGAGCATTCACCGCGAGGCTGACGCTGTCCCCGTCTTCGCTCCACGCCGTGATTTTCGCATCGACGAAGTCTTCATTCCAGCGCAGGCGTCCGTCGATTCCCGTGAACCTGTCCACGTGCGTTCCGAGCAAGTTCCGCAGCCGGAGGTCCGCCGTCTGGCGACCGCGTGCGCGCACTTGCAGGGAGTCGCAGGTCCAATGCCCGATGGAATCCACGAAAATGTCCGCGTGGCTTACCTGGACGCGCACGCGAAGGGGAATCCGGAAATTCGGGAACTCATAGTTTGTGCTGTCCTTTTTGGAAGGAGGGAACTTTGAGGGATAGATTTTTGTGGAAACGGAATCGGCGGAAATGCGGAGAAAATCGTCGCGGGCGGAGAACAGGAGATGCCCCTGGAACGAGGGATGGCGGACCGTGACTTGAAATGCGGGGTTCCGCACCTGCACGGAATCCCAGTCGTGGTAGAGAAGTCCCTTGGAACTGTGCCCGAAAGGAATGACCTGTGTATCTCCGTAAGTCTGCGGCTCGCTCAGGTATCTGGAAACAAAATGCTCCAGGAACCAGGCCGCCGTCACGAGGCAGCCGGCGAACATCGCGGACAGGAAGAGCGCGATGACAAGGAATCCCTTGTGCGGCTTGCGCGGAGGATTCTGCGAGGATGTTGATGTTTCCGAAGACACCCGACACAATATAGATAGAAGAATGTATATTGTGGGGCATGTCCGAGCCCGAAACCATTCGAATGGAGATTTCCTCCGATGGCGCATTCCTGCCTTCCGTGCGGCAGTTCGTTTCCGATGCAGCGCTCGCCGCGGGCTTCTGTCCTAAAAGCGCCGGGCTCGCAGAAGCCGAAGCGAATTCTCTTTGGATCGGACTTTCCGGAACGGCGCCGGGTTCATTATTGCGCCTCGACTGCTCTTTCACAGAAAATAATTCGCTTGTGCTCACTCTTTCCGACGTTTCTTCAGGCAAAGTCCATGGGATGAGAACCGTGCGTGGAGCGTGCGAATGAACGTTCCTCAGGTCAGTCTGGAATCGCTTGCGGAAGAACCGTCCGTATCCGTTCTGCGGCTTTCCGGCGATATCGGAATAGAGCACATCTCCGGCATTGTGCAGCGGGTCGATGCTTTGCCTGAAAATAAACGCGCACATCTTCTCATAGATCTCTCCGCCGTAGGCTTTCTGAGCTCTCCCGTCGTCGGCGCCCTGATGGGCTGCCGCGAGCGCCTTTCGCGCAAGGGCTGCTCCATTTCCCTTCTTTCCCCGCGCCCGGAACTTGCGGAGAAGCTGGACTTGATGGGCGTGAACCTTGTCTTTCGCCATTATCGTACAAAAGAAGACTTTCTAAAGGATTTCCGCTGGGAAGCCCGCGAGGAATCCCGCAAGCTGCAGCTGCAGATCCCCGCCCGCGCGGGGTATGTTCCTGCCCTGCGCCATCTCATTTCCGGTCTGCTTCTCTGCAAAGGATATTCTTCCCGGGAAGCGTTCGTGCTGGAGTCCATCGTGGATGAACTCTCCAATAACGCGATTGAGCACGGACACCCGCCGGATAAAAAATTTTGTATAACATTCTCATTTGATAAGAGACACGCGCGCCTGGCCGTTACGAACTCCTGCCCTGAACTTTCTCCTGAAGAACAGGAAAAAGTACGGGACAAGTTCCGCAATCCGCGCGTGGAATCGGACGCCTTTCGCGGCCGGGGAATAGCCCTTATCAAGAAACTATCAGACGAAATGACTTTCCATGTCGAAGCGCGGAAGATCCAGGTCGTCGTCACTAAATTGCGCGAGGAATTATGAACGAAAAACAGATGCTCCTTACCATAGAACCAGTTAAAGATCACCCGGCGGCGCGTCTTTTGCGCTTTTCAGGCGATCTGGATTCGACGAATGCGGAAACGGTGACGGCAACCGTGCAGAATCTGCTTCAGCAGGGTGCGCGTGACCTCGTGGCCGATTTTTCGAAACTGCGCTACATCAATAGCACCGGTCTAGGCGCGCTTCTGTTCGCGAACAAGAAGACTAAAGAGGCGGGCGGTTCCATCAAACTCGCCGCCGTGAACGAAAACGTTTTTGAAATCATCGAAATCATCGGCGCCAATACGCTTCTGGATATTTACCGTACGCTGGAAGACGCTTACGCCGCGCTCAAGTGAGGTCATAATGAAAA
>JBAYFD010000052.1:0-9619 GCA_041667365.1 Fibrobacteraceae bacterium
AGGGGCTCATCGTCTTCGGCGGTTACGGTGCCGACGCCATCACGGTGGACAACAGCGCATACGTGTTCGGGGACCGCGGTCAGGTGATCTACACGGATGTAAATGGCAAGGTGGTGACCCGTCTGGGCTCCACGGGTACGGAAGTCAATGCCGCAGATAATTCGGATTATGCGACGGAACCGGATCGCGGCACGGGCTCCATTCAAAGCGTCCCTGCCTATCTCCAGACCGATGGCGTGCGCCGGGAAGCGACCTTCTTCCAGACGATGAATGATGCGGATAATGAGAATCAGGATGCCTCTCAGCACGATACCATCACCATCAACGGCGATGACAACATTGTCTTTGGCGGTAACGACGGCGATACGATTCAGATCAACGGTTCCACGAATGTCGCCCTGGGCGACGGCGGACGGCTGGATTTCGATTTGGTGACGGGCGCGAATGCCGCCCCGCAGTACGGCGACGAGGTGAAGCGCTATCTGCATTATGTCCGCACGGCGGACGATTCCATGGGCGGTGCGGATACCATCAATACCGGCGACGGGGACAACGTCCTCTTCGGCGGCACCGTGAACGATACTCTCACCAGCCGTTCCGGCGATGACATCATCGTGGGCGATGGCGGCGAGCTAGAGCTGGATGAATCCAGGAATCCGGTGCGCGTGTCCGACGAGGGCCGTCTTGACGGCGGCGACGACACGATCGACGCGGGCATCGGCAGGAACACCGTTTTCGGCGGCGTAGGCGACGACACGATCGTCACCGGGGTGGACACCCGGATCTCCGGCCTGTCAGGCGACATCCGCGATGCCTACTCCAACGACCGCGACGTGGTGCTCGGCGATAACGGCTACCGGACCTTCCAGGGCACGGCTACCGGCGTGGAGAACACGGGAATCATCAGCTTCAACTTCCAAGGCTCCGCGTCCTCCGGCATCGCATCCGGCGTCCTCGCGGGCGCTTCGGATGAGAACGGTGGCGCCGCATTCCGCTACGCCAACTGGAACAATGTGAAGGGCTCCGTTGCGGGCACTTACGGAAACGATCCATCCGAAATCGTGAAACTCGCCACGGGCGAGCGCATCACGGGCGTGACGCTCTCTTACGGCGGCTCCGAAAGCCACCGCCTGACTTCGACGGACACATCCATAAACCTTCAGGCCTATACGCAGGAGCTGTCCTCCTCGATCGCCGCGGGCGACGCGTCTCTCATGGGCGCGGGCCTTCTCACGACGGCTCCGAACAACCAGTGCAACAACATCCTCTGTGTCGGCGTGGACGGACTATCCCAGCATTTCTCGGAATACCAGGTCGCCGTGTATCTCGACGCGCCCTCGAACCATTCCAAGTCGGGCTCTAGCGTGCGCAAGATCACCTTGTACCGGAACGATTCCGCAGTCGAGAGCTTCTACGTCAACGATTCCGCGGAGAACACGTTCAGCGGCAAATACGTCCTGGCTACATCGCATAGCGCAGACGGGGCCACCGCCGCGAATTGCGTCGTGTTCACAGGTCTCACCGGCGACGACTTCCGCATCGAGATCACGGATGGCGTGACGGACGAGCCGCTCAACGGGCTTGATTTGCCAAGCATTGCGGGCATTCAGGTCAAGGGCACCTACCGGGCTCAGGACAAGGTGGCTTCTTCCGGCGATGCCGTGGGCGGCAATGATTCCATCAGCACGGGCGGCGGCGACGACATTGTGATCGGCGGCGCCGGGAGCGACGTCATTGCGACGTTCGGCGATGTGCGCTACGGCGAGAGCGATGCCGATCTCGTTTATGGCGATGATGCATCCATCACCTTGATGGACCGCGACGGCGATGGCGTTGAGGAAGTGACAAAATCTGTCTCCACAGGCTACAGCGGCGATGTCTCCGGCCTCACCTTCAACGACACGATCGTGACCGGAAACGGCAATGATACCGTGGTGGGCGGTGACGGCACGGACCGCATCCTAACGCAGAGCCAGGACGAGCTGGACGCGGCCATGTTCGCCGCCAAGCATTCCCCGGACACCGATTCCGAGGCCGACGATACCGTGGCCTCCGTGAGCGAACTTTCCGCGGCGATGCTTTCGGCGCTTTCGGACTGGACCACGGCGGGGCTCAAGGTGTTCAGCATCAGTCTGACGTCCCTGAATGCGGATAACGATTCCCTGGTGAACGGGCGTGCGGGCGTCGTGGCGGATTCCAACTGGAACAACATCGGTCTGTACAATGGACGCTTCTATGTCCATGGAGTGAGCCACAATGACGTTACGGTTCCGATGAATCTGACTTACACGGAGGATGGCGAACGTCATTCCACCACATCGGTAGGGGTGAGCATTCTCGCCTACGATACCACGGATGCGAATCCTTCGGGCCGCAACAACAGCAGCGTTACCGAGGAATATCACGACGAGCTGGATTCCGATTCGGAAAATTCCAGACTCTTCAACAGTTATCTTCAGGCTCAGTCCCAGCAGCGGATTCAGCTCTCGCTCACGAATCTGGATGCGGTCGTCGGCAATAATGCCTACGATGTGTACGTTTACCTGGATGTGGAAAATTCCTCCACGGACACCTATAACTACATCTACCAGATCTTCAGTGCGGCGAGCGGCAGCTATGCCGGGGAGAGCTACTATCTCAACGACTGGACCGGCAACAACTTCAACGGTGAATTCCGTGAAGTGACGGCCTCCAGCGCGAATACCGATGTGAGCAACGGGATCACGCCGAGCATGGAAATGATCGGAAACTATGTGGTGTTCCACAATGTGACGGGTTCCACGTTCAATGTGTTCCTGCAGAACTATCACACCGGCAGCGGTCAGTGGCCCAAGAACATGCCGGCCATCACCGGCGTTCAGGTAGTGGTGAATAACACGCAGAATGCGGATGGCACTGAAAAGGCTCTGCCGGAAAATGGCGATTTCGACAAGGACGTAGTCATCGGCGACAACGGAAAGGTGAACTTTGCCCTGGACATTCCGTACGGAGTGAACGAACTCCCTGCGGATTACAGGAACAAGGTCGTGACCGCGGATTCCATGGCGGCTTCCTTTACGGGGAGCACTGCCGCAGCGGACAGCAATGACTTCATTACCACGGGCCGCAATCAGGATACGGTCATCGGCGGCAACGGCAGCGATGCCATTGACACCGGCGTCGGCGATGATGTGGCGGTCGGTGACAATGCGGACGTGGAAATGACGGATTACAATCCCGTCGGCGTTCGCATCCCGGACACGGAAATCATTCTGGACCAGCTCACGATAAACACATCCAACAACGAAGCGTACATCGGCATGGGCAATACCACCGCGGATACGTTCATGAACAAGTGGAATGCGGGCGGTGTCCCCGGCGTGGTGCTTACGGAATCGGTGCTTTCCGGCGATGACCTCATCGATGCCGGAAAGGATAACGACTTCGTGCTCGGCGGCGCGGGCAAGGATGTCCTCATTGCGAACGAAGGCCAGACGGACGTGCTCGTCGGCGATCCGGGCGACACGCGAGTCTCTTCCAGGACGTATGCGGATTCGGCGGCTTACCGGGCGGACGTCTCTTCCGTTCTCTCGAAACTTTCGGAGAACGACAAGGACATTCTCGAGGCGTTCGTCTCGAACGACTTCGAACCCGAGACGTTCCCGTCCCTGAGCTCGTTCCTCGACGGCGCGGGCGCGGCCGGCGGCAATTCCGGCACGGGCGAAGTCTCGGCGACTTACGATCTCTCGGACGGCGCGAAGACGATCACCGTCGCCGCCGGCGATACCGTGGAGCTCGTTTCCACGACGTGGCCCGTCGGCGACGCGTACTGGCACCCGAACGTGGTACTGGCGGTGAACGGCAGCATGACGCCCCAGCTCCTCTGGGAATGGGACGAGAACGGCACCGCGAGGAGCGTGTCTTCCGCACCGGGCTACTATTACGCGGTCGATATCCCCGATTCTCCGAACGAGACGGGCCGCTACGTCATCCGCCTTACCGCGGTGACCGCAGGCACGTTCTCCGTGTCGCTCGGGAACGCATGAGGCTGTGAACGGTTAGAATAAATTAATAGTTCCGTCGCCCTTCAAGGGCGGCGGAACTATCTATATTTTGGAACGTTATGAACAATAAATTATTCTGTGCCTTTTTTCTCATTTTTGCAACTAGCGTTTTGCTGAGCGGCTGCGGCGTCAGCGATTCCGAAACAAACGAATATTCCAAGTGGACGTTTTCCGGCTACGTCGTCGATGGCGTTGACAATAAAGGACTGTCCGGAGCGAAAATAACATACCAGAACGGCGACGGCGACATGAAGTCCGTGTCCACGGATGGCACGGGCGCCTTTTATATCGAAAATCTCGCGTACGGAGCGCAGTCTTTCCGCTTCTCTTATTTCCGGGTGACGGATTCGGATGGCTCGGAAGATACGCTCTATTACGGGGAGCGCGTGCTGAACGTGAGCTCCACCGGAGAGTCTTCTGCGATGGAAGGCATCGTCGCGAACGGGGCGCGCGTCGTGCGCCTGTATCCCCTGAACGCATCCCTCAAGGGGGACGTCTATCTTGTCCTCGATGATTCCGGGCTGAAGGTTCCGGCGGAAAGCGTGCTCGTGAGCCTCCAGTATCTTGATACGACGTTTGTAAACAATGCGCCGGAATCGTTCCTCGCCGTTACGGATTCCCTGGGGCGTTATTCTTTTTCGGGACTTCCTGCGGATTCCAACTGGAAGATCACTTTTTCTGCGAAATCTTACGGAGGGCTCCGCTATGTGGCGAATCCCGGCACGCTGCCCCGGCTTCAGAGCGGATATGCGCAGGACGCGGGCCGGACGTTCATGGCGAAGGATTCTTCGGTGAAAAATCCGTCGTTCGTCGTGTCATCGAACGTGCTCGATGCCGATGGACTCGGACTGAAGAACATCTCTCCGCTCGCCGTGCCTTACTTTGTAATGAAAAAGGCTCTTGATCCGGAAAATTTGAGCGTCTCGCTCACTTACGGAGATTCCGCGTTCCTGGTGAATCCGAAGGTCACCGGCGATACCGTGTTCCTGCGGCACGATAAGAATTTCCCGGCGAATAAACTTTTCACCGCGGATATTTACGGTTATACCCTGAGCGGTAAGGAGCGCGTGCATATCCTTCTGGACAGCACTGCGCGCTTCGAAACGGGAGCCGGCCTGCATATCGTTTCCTCCAATACATGGCAGACTTCCGGGAAATACGTTTCCTCCTTTGCGATGTACGATACGCTCTGGATCCGTTTTTCGGATTCCCTGAATACGGATTTGTCCAAAGTCGCGTTCTCGGAAGCCTCAAAGGGGCAAGGGTCGCTTTATGTGCGGGGAGCGCTCGCCAATGCATCCGCCTGGATTCATGGAGATACCCTGTTCGTACGCCCCGATCAGCGCCTGGACGCGGCGGCGGGGGATTCCGTCGGCTTGAACGTGACCGTATACTCTAAAAACGGTCTCGTGCTGGAAAATGCGGAAATTTATTCTAAATACGAACCGGACGCCTATACTGTCAGATGGACGAATACCCTTTCCACGGCGGGGAAGATGCGCGAGGATCTGAAGCCCCTGGATACCGTGTACATCGTTTCTTCGCTGCCTGTGGCATCCGTCATCGGATTCAGCGCCCTTGACACTTCGACTTCGCTCCCCACGGGGATTCAGCGCGGGGATATTTCCCTTCGCGGCGACACTATCGTTTTCGCCCCCTCCGTGTCGCTTGCGCCCAATGTGCTTTACGGGCTTGATTTTGATATTAAGACGCCCTCAGGGAATGTTCTCTACAACGCCCTCGGCGTCAAGTGGAAGACAAAGTATCAGGTGAACGTTTTGTCTGTAAACAACCGGACGGGTGCGGCTTACCGGGTCTTTAAGGCGGTCGGCGATAGCCTTGTCGTCACTTTTTCGGAGGCGATCAATACTTCGGCATCGGCTGCTGTGCCGTTCAAGGTGAACATGACCGACGTGAAATCGAACGCCGTGCAGACGGCGGTGACATGGAATAGCTCGAAGACCGTCGCCACGATCCGGAATGTGAATCCGCTCCCGACGGCGAATTTCGGAACCGCTCCCGGAACTTCGGATGCATCCTCCGCGCTCGCCGTTTCTTCGGTCACGTTCGACCTGACCGCCGCATCCGGGGAAATCGCGAGAGGACTCACGTTCTCTTCCGGCGCGATTCTCATTTATACCGAGGAAGGCATCTGTCCCGTGAATTCGAATGTGGTGAAGAACCATTCTTCCCTCTACGAACTGAAATCGACAGAAACGCCGCGCTCGGATTTCCCGCTGGATTCCACGCTGTCGGTGACGTTCAACCGTGCGCTGGACACCGCATATATGAAGCAGACGGGAATCTCCAAATTCGTCATACTGAAAAGCGCCGCCGGCGATACCGTCGCCGTTGATTATTCTTTTTCCGGTGACGCAAAGACGCTGTTCCTGAAACCCGCTTCCGCTCTGACTTCCGGGAAGGAGTATTTCATCCGTCTTTACAAGGTTCCGGCGAAGGATATCCGCGATGCCGCCGCGATTGATGACCTCGGCGGAATATATTCCGGCGAGGGCACGACAAATTCCTACCTCCTTTCCGGCGGGTTCAGCGGTTTATGATGAAGTGCGCCCTGTTCCTTATAATGTTTGCAGCTTGCTCCGCATTCGCGGGAAAGGCTTTTGACGGCGTGACGGAACCGATCGCGCAGGCGGCGATGGGGATGACCGTTCCCGGAAGGATAGACTCGATCATGTTCAAGGAGGGCGCGTTCGTCCGGAAGGGCACCGTGATTCTGACCTTGGATAAAGGCGAGGAAGAACTTCAGGTGCAGATGACCCGGCTCATCGCGGAAAACGAAGCGGATTTCCATTCTGCACAAATTAAAATGGAAACCTATAAGAAAGATTATCTCGCGACGAAAACTTTATTCGAAACATCCAAGGCGGTGAGCGAAGAGGATGTCTGGAAAAAGGAGCTGGATTACAAGGTCGCCCTTGCGGATTATGAAAAGATGCAGATGACTAAGGAGAAGGAAAAACTGGAATATAAGACGGCGCTGGTCCAGCTGGAAAAACGGGTGCTCCGCGCTCCTTTTGACGGGGAAATCGTGAAAATCGCAAAGAACCGTTCGGAGAGCGTTCAGGCCCTGGAACCGTTGGTGACAATGGCGAATGTCCGCCTTTGCCGTATGACCGCTTATATTTATGCGCCGGAGGCGAAATCCCTGGCAAAAGGGATGGACGTGGAGCTCCTTCTGAACGGGAATAAAACCCCGCAGAAGCGCACCGGGCGGGTCGTGTTCGTCTCTCCGGTGGTCGACAAGGCGAGTATGCTCCGCACGGTCAAGATCATTTTTAAGAATGAGGATGAGTCCATCGAACCCGGCGTGACCGGTAAAGTCGTGCTGCCCTGAACGGAATCTGCCTGAATCGCTTTGAGTTTTGCGCAATGAAAATCGGCGAAGTTCAGATGTCGGGAAAAGGCATATTTATCCTATTGTAATTATATATGGATTGTTTGCCTTATAAAAATAAGTATATTAACATTATGACGTTTGAGTGGGATGAAGAAAAGAATATGGCTAATCAGAGGAAGCACGGCGTTTCGTTTGAAGAAGCGCAGGATGCTTTCTTCGATGAACGTCGCATGATTCTTGCAGATTTAAAACATTCTTCTGTAGAAAAGCGCTGGTTTTGTGTAGGAAAAACACAGATGGGAATTATGACGGTGCGTTTTACAATGCGGAATGACGTTATTAGAATTTTTGGCGCCGGATATTGGCGCCAAGGTAGGAGACGATATGAAGAAAAATATATACACGGATCCTGATAGAGACATTATGGATGCGTTTGATGCTGCCGTAGAAACGGAGGATTTCCTTCCGCCTCCGTCGGCGCTTGTAAAAAAAATTAAAAAGGAGAAGATAACGATTTTGCTAGATGCATCCTGCATCCGCTTTTTCAAGGCTGCCGCGAAAAAGAACCGGACAAAATATCAGAATATGATAAATTCCGTTCTTTCGAAATATGCGGACCATTACTCCAGAAATCAATGCGTTTCCGATAACCGCGGACCGAAGTACAAAGCGTAGCGCCGGGAAGGATATCTTCTTTTATCCCTTGATCACTTCCACGCTTTCCCTGTTGAAGCCGAGCTTGCCCCCTTCGCGGAGCTCCAGCGCGGCGCGGAACGTGGTTTCGTTCTTTTTGAACTTTTCGAGAGCGTCCGTCTTTTTTCCGGTGAGGAGCTTTTCCACTTCGGCGTCGCTGAATTCCCTGCCGTAGAAGACTTTCGGGATCCGGTAGCCGCATTGCGGGTTCCCGCAGGTGTAGGAATCGGCGTACTTGCTGAGGTGTCCGCCGCAGAGCGGGCAGGGAAAGTTCCGCCTGGGGAAATCGAATACGACTTTTCCCGTTTCGTCGAATTTGAGCGAGGCTTCGAATTCCGTGCCCTTCTTGCTTTTGAAGCCTTCGAGCGGGGGAGTGCGCCCTTCTTCCAGGAGCGCCTTGATTTCGGCGGCTTTCAGCTTCCGCCCTGCGACTGTTTTGAACAGCGTGAATTTGCAGGGGTCGTGAGCGCAGAATAGCGCGTTCCTGTTTTCTTCGAGGGAATGCTTGCAGAGCGGGCACGCGTATTTCGTTTCCGTTCCGTGGAAATGTCCGTCGTTTTCGAAGGCGAACGTCGCCTTGAAATCCTTGTCGAATATGACTTTCGCGCTGAATTCCGTGCCTTTTTTGCTTGTGAAGCCGCTGAGGACGGGCGTCGCCTTGTCCGTGAAAAGTCCGTGGAGTTCTTCGCCGCTCAGGACACGGCCCGCGATCGTTTTATACAAAGTAAAACCGCATGGTTCCGTGCAGACGAGTTTGTTCCCCGTGTCAAAAAGCTTTTTGCCGCATCTGGGGCATTGTTCTTCCGAGGGCGTGCGCGTGAGCGTATCTTCGCTGAAATCGAACTGGAGCTTGCCTTCAGTGAGCGTGAGGATCGCGTTGAACGTCGTTCCCTTCTTGCTTTTGAAGCCGGAGAGGAGCGGCGAGCGTCCGTCTTTCAAAATCTGCGCCATTTCCGCATGGCTCAGGATCCGGCCCGCGACCGCGTTCCCGATTTTGAATCCGCATTCGCCCTGTTTGCACACATAGCCCCACGGCGCGGTTTCGAGCGGGCTTCCGCATCCGGGGCAGGGGAGGCTTTCCGTGACCTGTTCGCGTTCGAACTGGCACGCATATTTCGCATGGAGCTCCGCGAAGAGTTGCTTTATGTATTCGATGATGCCGTCCCGGAATTCCACGGGCGAGAGCGTCCCTTTTTCCACCTGCGAAAGTTTGTATTCCCATTCGCCGGTCATCTCCGGGGATTTCACTTTCTCGTCCATCAGCGCGATGACTTCGCGCCCGCGCGGAGTCGAAATGAGCGAATTCTTCTGCGCTTCGATGAACCCGCGCTTCTTGAGCGTCTCGATGATTCCCGCCTGCGTCGCCGGAGTGCCTAGTCCGCGGTCCTTCATCGCTTCCGCAAGTTCTTCGTTTTCGATCTGCTTCCCGGCGGTCTTCATCGCGGCGAGGAGCGTCGCTTCCGTGTAATACTTGGGCTTGCTCTTCTTTTTCTTCTGGAGTTCCAGCGAATCGAAGAGAGCGCTG